>JBIKJM010000070.1:0-7056 GCA_044360985.1 Sediminibacterium sp.
ATTCGTACAAGATTTTGATGGTGCTGATTATATTGTAAGTCCAAGTGCAAGTTGCGCTGGATTTATTAGAAATAATTATGGTAAACTTTTCGAAAACAATGCTTTTCAAAGTCCAGCTAAAAAAGTGGCCTCACAGATTTTTGAGTTATCAGAATTTTTAGTGAAGATTTTAGGTATTACAGAACTAGGAGCTAGCTTTAATGGTAAAGCCACTTTCCACGATAGCTGTGCTGGATTAAGAGAATGTAATATCAAAGCTGAGCCTAGAGCATTACTCAGTCAAGTAACAGGACTTGAATTAGTTGAAATGAATGATACCGAAACCTGTTGTGGATTTGGAGGTAGCTTTGCTGTTAAGTATGATACCATTAGTGTGGCTATGGCCGATCAAAAAATTGACAATGCAATTACCACCGAAGCGGAATTTATTATTAGCACAGACATGAGCTGCTTAATGCATTTAGATGGACGCATCAATCATAATGGACAACAAATGAAAGTCATTCATTTAGCAGATGTACTTGCAAGTGGTTACTAGATTTATTTGCTCATAAGGTAACATTAAACAATATTTTTTTTATCATTTAAAAACTTCCTATGGCTTACTGGCTAATCAAATCGGAACCATTTAAATATTCTTGGGATCAATTCAATAAAGACAAACGTACTTTTTGGGATGGCGTAAGAAATTATAGTGCAAGAAATAATTTAAGATCCATGAAAAAAGGAGATCTTGCATTTTGGTACCATAGTAACGAAGGAATGGAGATTGTGGGTATTGCAAAAGTGGTGAAGGAAAGCTATCAGGATCCAACGACCGAAGAGACTGCTTGGTTGGCGGTAGATTTTGCACCCCACAAAAAACTAAAACATCCAGTCAAATTAGCGGATGTAAAAGCCAATACTAATTTGAAGGATATGGCTTTAGTAAGATTAGGCAGACTATCCGTACAACCTGTTACAGAAGCTGAATGGGAAGAAGTGATGAAGATGAGCCAGGGGAAATAAAATACTTAAACGAATATTTGTTGGTCATCCAATTAGTGAAAAAAAGAATAACCAATAAATATGGCAATCACCACACCTATTAAATCGGCAAATAATCCTGCCCAAACTGCATACCTTACTTTTTTAATACCTACGCTTCCAAAATACAAAGCAATAATATAAAATGTGGTATCAGCAGACCCTTGAAAGATGGATGCTAATTTACCTACAAATGAATCTGGCCCCTGTGTTTGAAAAATATCCAGCATCATCCCTCTTGCCCCACTCCCACTTAAAGGTTTCATGATAGCAACAGGTAATGCACCAACAAAATCCGTATTCATTCCTGTAAGCTGTATTAAGAAACTAATGCCATTTAAAACATAAATCATGGCACCACTATCTCTAAATACACGAATAGCAACCAACATGGCCACTAAATAAGGAATGATTTTCACAATCACATCAAATCCATTTTTTGCACCTTCAATAAATGCATCAAATACAGATACTTTTTTATAAGCCCCGCCTAAAATAATAGCAACTACAATACCTATTAAAATACTTGACCCTGCTATTTTAGAAAACAATTCTTTTTGAACTGGTGAAAGGCTATTTACAGCAAATAAGACTGTGCCCATCAAAATCACCAATCCTGATAACCAACTTATCAATACCCTATCCCATTTTAGCTTTTGGTAAATTCCAACCACAATGATAGATGCTAAAGTGGTGCCAATGGTTGCTAAAACACATGGAATAAAAATACTTGCTGCATCTTGTGAACCTGCTGCCAAACGATAAGAAATGATTGTCAATGGGATAATAGTAAGTCCACTTGTGTGCAAGACTAAGAACATGATCTGTGCATTGGTGGCTTTTTCTTTCTCAGGATTTAAACTTTGTAGGCTTTCCATGGCTTTTAAACCAAATGGTGTGGCTGCATTGTCTAAACCTAACATATTGGCGCTAAAATTCATCACCATTTGCCCCATGGCAGGATGGTTTTGTGGTACTTCCGGAAATAAACGACTTAAAAATGGATTCATCCATTTAGCCAGTTTTTGAATCGCACCCGCTTTTTCAGCAATATTCATTAATCCTAAGAAAAACACCATTGTGCCAGCTAAAGGGAAAGCCACATCAATCACCGAGGATTTAGCGGAATCAAATAAACCATCTGCTAATAGCTTAAATATCTCTGTATCACCTAAAAAGATCAATTTAAAGAGTGCCACTACAAAAGCGATTACAAAAAATGCTATCCAGATGATATTCAATGCCATATCTAATTGTTTATGGTACTAATATAGCCCATTTTGCGATTAGATTTGTATTTTTGCAACCATAACAATCTAAAATAACATGGCTTTACAGGCAGGCATTGTGGGTTTACCAAACGTGGGCAAATCAACCTTATTTAACGCAGTAAGTAATAGTGCAAAAGCACAAGCAAGTAATTATCGTTTTTGTACCATTGAGCCTAATGTGGGCTTAGTAGATGTGCCAGATATCCGTATTGGCCAACTAGCCGAATTGATCAACCCAACAAGAGTGGTTCCAACCCAATTAGAAATTGTGGATATTGCTGGTTTAGTGAAAGGTGCAAGCAAGGGCGAAGGATTAGGCAATAAATTTTTGGCCAATATTAGAGAAGTGAGTGCCATTATCCATGTGATACGTTGTTTTGAAGATGAAAATGTATTAAGAGAAGAAGGAAAAATCAATCCCATTGGTGATAAAGACATCATTGAAACAGAATTGCAATTAAAGGACTTAGATAGTGTTGAGAAAAAGATGCAGCGTTCGGAGAAAATGGCCAAAACAGATCCTAAAGCCAAGGTAGAACTAGAAGTTTTGCAAAAATGTAGAACCCATTTAGAAGCTGGTAAAAGTATCCGTTCATTAGATTTATCTAAGGAAGATCATATTGCCATTGCTGATATATTTTTATTGACTGCTAAGCCAGTCATGTATGTAGCCAATGTTGATGAAGCATCAATGCATACGGGTAATGCCTATTCTGAACAATTGGTGGCGATGGCAAAGCAAGAAGGTGCCGAAGTGATTGTAATGTGTAATAATATCGAGGCACAAATTTCAGAAATGGAAGACCCGGATGACAAGGCATTGTTTATGGAGGAATACCAAATGAAAGAACCTGCATTGAATAGATTGATTCAAACTGCTTATAAATTATTGAAATTAGAAACTTATTTTACAGCTGGGGTGCAAGAAGTGCGTGCTTGGACAATTGGTTCTGGCTGGAAAGCACCACAAGCAGCCAGTGTGATACATACAGATTTTGAAAAAGGATTCATTAAAGCGGAAGTGATTGCATTTGATGATTATATTAAATTCAAAAGTGAAGCTGCTTGTCGCGACAATGGTAAATTAAGAATAGAAGGAAAAGAATATATTGTTAAAGATGGAGATGTAATGCACTTTAGATTTAATGTTTAATAAAGGATGAAAAAAGAATTAATAGTACTAATTAGTTTATTTGCAATTGCTTGTAATAATACAAACAATGCTGATACTGCTGATTCCAATAATGAAAGTGAAGGGAATACAACTATTAGTGCACCAATAGCTTTGAATTACACAATTCAAAAAGTATACGCACATGATACAACAGCCTATACACAAGGCTTAGAATGGCATAACAATTCATTAATTGAAGGAACTGGATTAAGAGGTAAAAGTCTTTTATATCAAATGGATGATCAACTTAAACCATTTGGTAAAAAAAATAAGTTAGACCCAACCTATTTTGGTGAAGGCATTACCATATTTGATGGTAAAATTTATCAATTAACTTGGGAAGAACATGCCGTTTTTGTCTATAACGCAACTACATTTAAGAAGATCAAAACGCTTAACTGGCCATATGAAGGATGGGGTCTAACACATAACGATACTGCATTAATCGTTTCTACTGGCAGTAGTAATTTATACTTTGTAAATCCAAATGATTTTTCAATCCAAAAAACATTAGGTGTTTTTAATGAATATGGCTATCAAAGTATGCTCAATGAGTTGGAATATGTGGATGGTAAAATATTTGCAAATATTTATGGTCAAAACAATATTGTTGTCATTGACCCAAATTCAGGAAAAATTACAAATAAGATAGATTGCAGTAATTTATTAGCACAAGCAAAAGCAAGTTACAATCCCCTATTGATTGATGCAGGTTATGTGTTAAATGGGATAGCTTACAGGAAATCTACCGATACTTATTTTTTAACAGGAAAGTGTTGGCCAGTGATTGTTGAAGTCAAATTGAACTAGTCAATTTCAATCATCTGTTCAAGCAACATGAAATCATTCATTTAATTCTTACTTGAATTTGATTGCTTTTTAAATTCGTAAATAATACTACTCCCTTTTGAAGCATCCTTCAATGCAAAAAGATTAGAGAGCAACCCTATTACACCTGCGACTAGCATTCCTAGTTTCCCAGATTGTTTGTATTTTTCACTTAATAAGCTTACATAAAAACTATCATACCACATTGGCCTTATGGAAACAATATCAAATCCCATTTCATTCAATAAAGTTGTCATAGCTTTAGGAGAGAAATGATATAAATGTCTTGGTAAATCATAAGCTGCCCAAAATTTTTGATAATATTTAGCATCTAAACTGGTGTAATTAGGCACAGCAATAATTAATCTTCCATTATATTTTAAACTTTTAGAGCATTGATGTAGATAAGGTTTTAGTGCGTGTACATGTTCTAAAACATGCCACATGGTAATGACTTCATATTCATTTACAGGTAACTCAAAAATGGCATCTGTAGATTTCAAATTCAATTTATGAATTTCTAATGCCTTTTCTCTTGTTAATGCGTCTGGTTCTAAACCTGTTACTTTCCAAGCTTTTTGCTGCATAGCATGCGCGAAAGCACCAGTCCCTGCTCCAATATCTAATAAATGCCCCTTATGTCCTGTAAAGAGCGATTGCACCCATTTGGTTTTTTGTGCTAAAGTTCTAGTTCTTACAAAATGGTACATCTGATTCATCCATCCCTCCTTTACATCAGTATGTGATATATATTCTTTGAATTTATAGTACTGTCCTATTTCATCTTGACTTGGAACAGGAGATGTAAATCTTAAACTACAATTTGTACAATGTACAATTGAAAAATATGTTTTTGTTAAAGAAAAGTCTTGACTTTCAATTACGATTTGCGGATTAGAATGATTGCAAACTGGACAATTCATACTTTTTATTTTAGAATAATTGCAAGAATGGCGATGATAGCAATCATCAAAGGTATGACCCACCAATGCTTTGATGAGGAATTGAAATTATTTTCAGATTGATCTTCTATTTGTACTTTTTCAAGTTGGATAGTTTGGAAATAATGAGCACTATTAAAATAAGATGTAAAAGTATAGGCATCATTAGCAATAGTTAATTGACCCAAATTACCTAAATCAATCTTGTTAGATACTGCCAACTGATTGGTAAAAAATGAAGTATAATCAATGATGGCTTGTTCAATGGTGCAATCTAAATGATCTGATAAATAAATATAAAACAACTTACTTGGTTTGGTAGTTGGTTCTATCATAGCATCAAAAATGATTTGATGCACAGGTGGTTGAAAAGCACCATTCGATTGAATAGAATCTATTTGACTTAAGTTTAATTGACCAATACCTGGCAAAACTAATTGCCCGTGGGCTAAAAAATATTTTTCTAAAATCGGAAGCATCATTATTGTCTAAATTTATATTGTATTCCTGCAACAAATTGAACCCCTAGTGAAGGATAATTAGCCCAACGTTGGTATTGTTGGTTTAATAAGTTCTCCCCTTTACCCCAGAAAGTCCAACGAGTATTAATTGCATATTGCATTCCTGCGTTAAGTACAAAGGTATTGTTTAATTTGTATGCATTACCTAAACCTGCACTAGTTTTAGCACCAGTCCAAAATTGTCCAGAAGCGTCAAATTGAATTTTTTTATTGTAAACCCAATTTAACTGTGAATTGAATTCAAAAGGCAGTATCCCCCATGCTTGAGTATTTTCACGGATTAAATTAAATTGAATGTACTTAAAATGATTCTTCCATAATAGTTTGTCACTCAATTGATACCTTAGATCTCCATTTATTTCAATTGCAATCGCTCTTTTTTCAAATAATACATCAAATTTTAAACCTTCCTGAATTGGATTATTCAATAATTTAGTCTGATTGAAAAAAGGAAGTTCTCGATAATCATTTAAAGCCATATTGAACCCATAATTTAATCGCTTATTAACTGTTACATGTACATTGATGTATTTCTTTTCAATAGAACTAATTGGCAAACTATTAGGAGCCGATATCCAATGATTTTGACCCATTAATTGAATCAGTTGATTGTTTGATATAGTAGTATGCCATCCAGCAATTAAAACATAATTGGTATCTTTTAATTGCTTAGTCAATTCAAGCTTAGGATAGATTGCAAAATCACCATTTGCAAAAGTTGGTCTAATGCCCAAATTAAGTTGAAATTGCGCTTTATTGATTTCGAAGGAAGGGTCTAATTGGATAATGGTGTTTTGTACAGATGGTCTATTAGTAGGAAGATATTGATTGTAACTAAGATTGAAGTCGGCGTGTATTTTGAAATCATTATTGAATCTATACTGTATCGGACTGTTAAAATCAAGCGCTATATTTTTAGCTTGATTCATTAAATGACTATGATTCAACTTTAAATTTGGTGCATAACTAAATGGCTTCGTCGAAACTTGTTTATTGGCAAGTGAAAAATTTATTCCAACGACTGTAAATTTCTGTTCAAAATTATTGAGTGGTAAATTGGTTGTATCTGGAACTAAACCATAACGATATCTATTGGATTGATTTAAAAAGAATTGTGTATGTAAATGCTTCTTTTTATTTAATGATAAAGCCCCAGTATAATTTAAACCAATTGTATTCCATTTTTGAATAGGATGCGCACCAGCAATTGATTCATTCAGAATACTGATTTGATGTTCTTGGTCTTTCAGATCTACATAACTACCCTCTAATTGAATGATTTGATTAGAATAATT
>JBIKJM010000004.1:0-20215 GCA_044360985.1 Sediminibacterium sp.
ACTATCAATGCGCAGGGTGTGCCTAATTTGGGGATGTTTAGCAGTATCGTGCATATTGGGTCTGATCCTGCTTTAATTGGGTATATCAACCGACCTCTTGCTGCGACTCCGCATACCTTAGCCAATATCAAGGCAAATGGTTTTTATACCGTCAACCATATCCATCCTTCATTTGTAGATAAGGCACACCAAACAAGTGCCAAGTATCCCGATGAAGTCAATGAGTTTTTTGAAGTTGGACTGACCGAGGAATATTTAGATGGGATACATGTGCCTTTTGTGAAAGAGAGCCCTATCAAATACTTGCTTTCCCTAAAAGAAATTGTACCTATTACATTGAATGCCACTTTTTTAGTGATTGGTCAACTAGAGCATGTATTGATGGATCCTTCACTAAAGCCAACAACAGATGGTTTCTTGCATCTAGACCAAGCAGGGAGTATTTGTAGCAATGGCTTAGACGCTTATTATCACACTACCCTGATTGACCGATATGCTTATGCTAAACCGGACAAAGCAGCTGAGAAATTATAACTGTAGGACCTTAATTCGCCGCAGCTAAATAACTATCTTTTTTTTGATGACGCTTTCTTTTTAGTTAAATTACATCAAATCGATGTATATGAACCCATGTCAATTTAGCGATGCAAGAAGGGGCTTTTTAAAAAAATCAGCTTCAGTTGCAGCACTTTATTTTACTCCGTCTGTTTTAGTGAAGACTTTTGCTACCGATGCAATTGTGCCGATGCCTATTGCAAAAGAAAAATTAAAGTTTACCTTAAATGGAAAACCTGTTGCACTTGAAATTGATGCAAGAACAACCATGCTCAATTTATTAAGAGAACAAATTGGCTATACGGGGACTAAAAAAGGATGCGAAATGGGGCAATGTGGCGCTTGTACGATTCATGTGAATGGGAAGCGTCTAAAATCTTGTACTCAATTGGCCTTGACCCATCAGAATAGTCAAATCACGACCATTGAAGGACTTGCGAAAGGGGATCAGTTGCATCCAATGCAGGCTGCGTTCTTAAAAAATGATGCATTTCAATGTGGCTATTGTACCTCGGGGCAAATCATGTCTGCAGTGACTTGCGTTAGAGAGGGGAAGGCGACTAGCAGGGCAAGTATTCAAGCATACATGGATACCAATATTTGCAGATGCGGCGCCTATCAAAATATTGTAGACGCAATTGTAGAAGTCGCAAAATCTGGCGCTAAAATTTAATCCTTTTAATTTTCTTTTATGAATCATACTCATTTACATAAGCAGAACACCAATAGTTATAAAATTAATTTCGAAGACGAACGCGTAGATGGTGCAGATAAGGTAACAGGTAAAGCAAAATATACTGCAGAATACAATCTGCCGAATATGGCTTACGGCGTATTTGTAACAAGTAGTATTGCTAAAGGCACGATAAAAAATATAGATACTGCAAAAGCTTTGGCATCGCCTGGGGTATTAGATGTGATTTATTATGCGAACTGTCCTACCGTGCCTGGTTATTTAACGAATGCAGCAGAGCGTCCTAAAAATGTATTTGAATGGCGTGGACACAAAGTATTATACGACAATCAAGTACGCTTTTTTGGCCAACCCATTGCACTCATTGTGGCGGATAGTTTAGAGAATGCAAACGCTGCTATTCGTTTAGTGCGCGCCGAATATGAGTCACAAGCTTTTGAAACTAATTTTGAGCTTGTAAGAAAAGATGCTTCAAAATTAAAAGGAACAGTCGCGTATAAAAGAGGAACAGAAAATGCATTTAAAACAGCGTCTGCTTTTGTTGAAGCCGAATATGCCATTCCAGCCGAAGTGCACCTTCCAATGGAGATGCATGCTACCATTGCCTTTTGGGAAGGGGATGATAAAGTAACACTCTATGATAAAACACAAGGACCAAAAAGTACGCAAACGACCGTGGCACGTGCATTTGGTTTACTAGATAAAAATGTAAGGGTGATTGCAGAGAACGTAGGTGGTGGATTTGGTAGTGGTTTAAGAAGCTGGGCCAATGTGCCTGCTGCTTTGATTGCTGCTAAAAAATTAAACCGTCCTGTAAAAATTGTACTTACTCGTCCACAAATGTTTTCATTGGTAGGTTATCGTCCTGAGTCTTGGCAAAAAATTGGTATTGGTGCGGATGCTACTGGTCGTTTTGTTGGCATCACACACGAAGCCATTAGCGGCACATCGCGTTACGAAGATTTTAGAGAAGGAATTGTGAACGTCTCTAAGTTTTTATATGCTTGTGAGAACGTAGATACAAAATACAGTATGCTTCCTCTCGATATGAGCACACCTGTTTGGATGCGCGGTCCTGGTGAAGCCACTGGTTCTTATGGTTTAGAGTCTGCTATTGACGAATTATCTTATAAATTAAAAATGGATCCTATTGAGTTAAGGTTAAAAAACTTTACCGCTATCAATCCTGAGAATAAATTGCCTTTCTCCGATAATAATCTCAAAGATTGTTACGCCTACGGCAAAGAAAAAATTGGTTGGAAAAATCGTCCTACAACGCCTGGTACATTAAAAGAAAATGGTTGGTTGATTGGTTATGGTATGGCCAATGGTGTATTTGGTGCAGGCAAGGGCAGTGCCTCTGTGCGTGCATTGTTAAATAAGGAAGGTAAATTGACTTTAGAGTGTGCAGTGAGTGATATGGGACCGGGCACGACCACCTCCATGACTATCATAGCAGCAAATGCAATGCAGATGCCTATTGAAAAAATTAAATTTAAATTAGGAGATTCTGACTTACCTCCAGGCCCTTCACAGGGAGGATCAGGAACTACCTCTACTGTAGGATCTGCAGTGGACTTAGCTTGTAGCACACTAAAACAAAAATTAAAAGAATTGGCTATTCAATATGCACCTGCTTTTTCAAATCTAAGATCAGAAATATTAGAAGTTAAAAATGAAATGGTGATGTCTACGGTTTATGCATCTACAAAAATTGATATAGTTGATTTGTTAGAATTAATACCAGATAAACAAATTGATTTAATGATTGCTTCTACAGGTAAAACTGCGGAGCAATTAAAGTTCACAAGCAATTCTTTCTCTTCGCATTATGTAAAATTAGCGGTGAACCCTAAAGATGGTACCATTAAAATTTTACAAGTGGTGACTACGGGAGATGCTGGGAAAATTATTAGTCCTAAAACCGCAAGAAGCCAAATGATTGGTGGCGTAGTTGGTGGTATTGGGATGGCTTTGACAGAGCAATTGGAAATGGACCATGTTTCTGGTCAAATTATCAATGCAAGTTTTGGCGCCTATCATGTCCCATTGCATTCTCAAATTCCGCCAACTGATGTTTGGTTTGTGAACAAGCCAGATGTTAATATGAATTCAATTGGTGCAAAAGGGATTGGGGAAATTGCTTTAATTGGCTTCGCAGCTGCAGTGGCCAACGCCGTCTACAATGCCACAGGGAAAAGAGTTAGGGATTTGCCCATTACGCCTGCTAAACTAGGATTTAAGCAAAAAGCTTAAATAGTAACCTTTGCCGTGAAGCAAAAGGTGCATTTTTATGCACTTTTGATAAAAAAGTAATCCACTAAATGGGCATTCATCTATTTTATTTCTTTTTTTGACCATTTTACTTGTAAGTTTATTACATGAAATATTTCAAGATATTATATGTACAAGTTTTAATCGGGATCATTTTAGGTATCATTGTAGGCTTATTATTTCCTGGCTTTTTTCAAACAGGAAAAATTATTAGCGATGTTTTTATTAGCCTAATCAAAATGGTGATTGCACCCATTATATTTTTCACAGTTGTATTAGGTATTACTGGTGCTGGTAATATGAAGAAAGTAGGAAGGGTTGGAGGAAAAGGAATCCTATACTTTGAGATCGTTTCAACAATCGCTTTATTGATTGGATTATTAGTGGGCACATTTATTAAGCCAGGTAAGGGGGTTGTTTTAGCAACTACGAATAAAGAAAAAGTGGCTGCCTATGTAGATCAAGGCAAAGAAATGAATTGGGTAGATTTTTTTACGCATATTGTTCCTGATAATATCATTGGTGCTTTTGCAAAAGGAGATATTATTCAAATTTTGTTTTTTAGTATTTTTTTCGCTGTTGGATTAATGATGATCAAGAAGGGTAATGAGGGAATTATAAATACGTTTGGTGTCATCAATAAAGCGTTGTTTAATATTTTACATATTGTCATGAAACTGAGTCCTATTGGGGCTTTTGGCGGCATGGCTTATACAATGGGGAAATTTGGTATCGGAAGTTTATTGATTTTAGGGAAGTTCATGCTCACTTTTTATATCACCGTATTAATTTTCATTTTTTTGATTCTTAATGCAATCATGCGATACTATGGTTTTAGTTTAATTAAATTATTAAAATACCTTAAAGAAGAAATTTTCATAGTCATAGGCGCAAGTAGTAGTGAAGCAGTTTTGCCTTCTGTAATGGAAAAATTAGAACAAGCCGGTTGTGAAAAATCTGTTGTAGGTTTAATTATACCAACTGGATATAGTTTCAATCTAGATGGCACTTCTATTTATTTAAGTATGGCCATTATTTTTTTAGCCCAAGTATTTAACGTTGAGTTTTCTATTTCACAACAATTAACCATTTTTGGTATTTTATTGATTACAAGTAAAGGTGCTGCTGGTGTCACAGGAAGTGGCTTTATCGTTTTAGCTTCCACTTTAACAGCAATTAAAGTCATACCTCTTGAAGGTCTTGCCCTACTCATTGGTGTAGATCGTTTTATGAGTGAAGCAAGATCGGTCACTAATTTTATTGGCAACGCAGTGGCGACCGTGGTTATTTCTAAACATGAAAAGGCGATAGATATGGATACATTTAAGAAAATCGTAGGTGTTTAATTTAAATTAGTAGCATTTTGAAACTATCATCACAAGAATTGCAGTATCACCAAAGTAAAGTTGCTTATTATAGAGACGAGCAGTCCTATAAACATCTATTTCTTTATTTTCATCCTATTTTATACAGATTTTCATTCAATATTCTACAAAATAAGTCTGTGAGTGAAGAAATAGTTTCAGATATGATGTTAAAAGTCTGGGAGATGGGCAACAAGCTTTCCCAGATTCAACATTTGAAAATTTTTCTTATTACATCTGTTAAAAATGCCTGCTTTACCTATTTGTCCTCTAAAAAACATCAGCAATCTTTAAATGAATCAATTGATAATGAAGATATTAGCGTTTTTAATGAGGATACGCCAGAAAAGCTTTACATTTATTCTGAAGTGACTCAGAGAGTCAACAAAGTGGTTAGCTCTTTACCTACGAAGTGTCAAATGGTTTTTAGGTTGATTAAGGAGGAAGGGCTAAGCTATAAAGAAGTTGCAAAAGTGCTTGAAATCTCTCAAAATACCATTGAAACGCATATGAGGATTGCACTAAGGAAAATTAGAATGGACCTACAGCATTTTTTAAAATAGTTATAAAATGGTAAATAGGCTAAATAATTGGGTTTGTCTTCACGGCAAAGTGCATTTATTTAGTCTTAGTATAGTATCGTAATGAATAAACAAACAGAACAATACTTTTTTGACCTGATGAGCCTTAAGTTATCAGGTGATGCCACTGAATCACAGCTGGCTGAAATTTCTGTAATGTTAAAAATTAACCCTTCTTTACAGTTCTTATATGATCAACTGATTGAGCCTGTTTACTGTGAAAAGGAAGCTGCTTCTAAGGCAGATCAAGCATATGCTACTCATTATGTTAAAATGCAATTGGCGGGCAAGTTTGAATCCATCAATGACAATATTTTCGAACCTGAGGTAGAGAAATCGCCTAGTTTTTCAAAAAGAAAATTTGCTTTAATTGGTATTGCAGCCTGCGTATTTACAATCTTCTTTATCGACTACTCAATTCGCTTGGATAAAAGTGTGACCAAGCAAAGTAATAATGCTTTTGTGAATGAAATTGTTACGAAGAGAGGTTCAAAGTCTTCTATTCAATTACCAGATGGTACGATGGTTCGTTTAAATACAGATAGTAGATTAACCTATTTAAACTTCACTGCAGGGAAAACTCGAGAAGTTACCCTTGTAGGAGAAGCTTATTTTGATGTGGCACATGATAGTTCAAGACCATTTATCATTCATACAGGAAAGATTAACATTAAAGTGCTAGGCACTTCCTTTAATGTTCGAAATTATCCTCAAGATAAGGAGTTAGAGACCTCCTTAATTAAAGGAAAGATTGAAGTTTCACTAAAATCTAGACCTGAGGATATGATTATTTTAAAGCCAACTGAAAAATTAATTATTGCAAAAGAACAGGATGAATTAAGTGCAGTAACAAAGCTTAAAAGAAGCAATGATAATAAAGTGATATTGACTTCAATAACTTATTTGAGAAATGACAGTATAATTGCTGAAACATCTTGGTTAAATGATAAAATGGTTTTTGTAAATCAGCCACTCGATAAAATTGCAATTGAATTGGAAAGAAAATATGCAATCAATATCTATTTCAAAGACGAAAAGGTAAAAAAATATAGATATACTGGTGTTTTTGAAAATGTAAGTTTAGAAAAAGTTTTTCAATTAATTAAGTATTCTAAAAATATAAATTATAAAATAAACGATAAAAATATTGTAATTGAATAAAACTTTTATAATCCATAGGAGTTACTATTTTAATTACAAGGCTGACACAAATAAATATTTTTTAACAATGGAACTAATTAGCTAAACAATAACCAATAAAAGAAAACCTATGGAAAAAAAAGAATCTTTTCCAATTGCAAAATTTCTTTCCTCTCTTGGAAGAGGAATTAAAATTGGATTTTTATTAATTATCATTTCGATTCAACTTTCAGCGAAGAATTTTGCTCAGCAAAAAATCTCATTGAATTCAGAAAGATCTGATATACACACTGTTTTTAAAATGATTGAAAAACAGTCCAATTATCGATTTTTTTATAGCAATGATGTATTGCCTGCAAACAAAGAAGTAGCAGCGCAGTTTAAAGATGCTTATGTTGAGGTCATCTTAAATAAAATTTTAGATGGACTACCTGTTACTTGGAAATTTGTAGATGAAAAAAATATTGTCATCTCTAATAAAATAAGTGACAACTTTTCAGCCCCATCTTATGCTTTAGTTGATACTGTCATTTCAGGCGTTGTTAAAGCTTCTGAAGACGGAGAGCCACTCAAGGGAGTCAATGTGACTGTGAAGGGCACTTCGATTAAAACTATGACAGATGATAAAGGTAAGTATCAACTTAAATTAGCTTCAGTGAATAACACTTTAGTTTTTAGCTATGTTGGCTATTTAAATAAAGAAGTGACAGCAAGTAAGTCTAGTGATTTAAATGTAGAGTTGAAAGCGAATTCAAAGGCTTTAGATGAAGTGGTTGTGGTAGGTTACGGTAAACAGAAAAGAAAAGAAATTACTGGCGCTATTGCTAGTATCAATGAATCTCAACTTAAAGAAATTGCAGTTAGTAGTTTTGAAAATGCAATACAAGGTAGAGTTGCAGGTTTAGAGGTTTCAGTACCTTCTGGAGAGCCTGGCTCGGCGCCTGTTATTAGAATTAGAGGTTCTGCTTCTATTTCAGCTGGTAATGATCCTTTATATGTAATTGATGGTTTGCCAATTTCAAGCAATATAGGTTTACAGCAAAGTATTGGCCAAAGAACAGAGGCTTATACTGTTCCCAAAATAAATCCGTTTACTACTATCAATCCAAATGATATTCAGTCTATTGAAGTATTAAAAGACGCTTCTGCGGCTGGTATTTATGGTTCAAGAGGTTCGAATGGGGTGATTATGGTGACCACTAAAAAAGGGTTGAAAAACAGAAAACAAATTTCCTTTAATGCTTATACTGGTTTTAACGAAGCAACAAACTTACCTCAATTAATGAATTCTGAGGATTTGATTCAGTATACGAAAGAAGCTAGAAACAATAACTATTTACAAACAAACGATCCAACCAATCCTGCAAGTAAAACATACAATGCATTATACAATCCTAATACAAATGCGGGTAGACCTACAACGACTGCAAGTTTTTTGATTCCTGAAAAATATGTGAACTGGGATGGCACTAACACTGATTGGTTAGGCTTGGTACTTTCAAAAGGGATGGTTTCAAATTATAATTTATCTATAAGTGGTGGAAAAGATAATATGACCTATTATACTTCAGCTGGATACTATACAGAAGAGGGTACTATTAAAGGTTCTAAATTTGATCGTTATACTTTTAGAGCTAATGTGGTAGATGATTTTTCCTCTAAACTACAAATTGGTTCTAGTATTAATATTGCTTTTACAGACAATAATCGTTTGCCAGCCAATGGTCCTTATTTTGCTTTACCTCCAGGGATTATCTATGATGCAATGGTGCACTCTCCAGTGGTTAAACCTTATTTACCTAATGGAAGTATCAACCAGTCTGATAACCAAAATCAATTGGGTGCGTACATGACTACTGCTAACAATCCTTTGGCAACAATGCAAGCAATTAAAGAAAATATCAGAAACCTTAGGATATTTGGAAATGCATATCTTAAGTATAATATCTTAACTGATTTGTCATTCAAGACATATATTGGGGTTGATCTAGATAATTACCAACAGTCCTATTATAAAGGTGTTAGCTTATTATACAGAGGCGCAACAAGACCAGACCCATTTGCTAAATCTAGTTCTTCACAAGGTTTAAATTGGATTTGGGAAAATACATTGGATTATTCTAAAACATTGAATGACCATACATTAACATTGCTTGGAGGTTATACTGCACAAAAACAAAACAACGACTTGCAATTTATCCAGGCTAATAGTTTTCCAGACGATGAAATAAAAACAGTTAGTGGAGGTATTGTTACCGGTGGTTCTGCAGTGAAAGAACAATGGACTTTAGTTTCTGCTTTAGCAAGAGCCAACTATTCATTTAAAGACAAGTATTTATTGTCTGCATTAATTAGATCTGATAAATCATCAAGATTTGGAACTGGCAATCAGACTGGGGTATTCCCATCTATATCTGCTGGTTGGAGAATTGACCAAGAATCCTTTATGACCAATGTAGAATTTGTAAATGAATTAAAGCTTAGAGCAAGTTATGGTCTTACTGGTAACTTCCAGATTCCTAATTATGGCGCTATTGGTTTATTAAATAATACAAATTATGTACTTGGTAACACTTTGGTGAATGGTATAGGCAGATCTACATTAGACAATGATAAATTAAGCTGGGAATCTAAAAAACAATTCGATATTGGATTAGACTTTGGTTTATTCAATGATCGTATTTATGGTGGATTTGATTATTATCATAGTGTTACATCTGACTTATTATTGAATGTAAATATTGCTTCTTCTGCTGGTTTTACAACTGCATTAACGAATGTTGGTGAGGTTTTAAATAAAGGGGTTGAGTTTACATTAAATACCAGAAACACAGTTGGTAAGTTCCAATGGTCCACAGATTTTAATATCAGTGCTAACAGAAACAAAGTATTAAGACTTGGATCAACTGGAGACCCAATTTTGAGCGTTGGTAGTGCTGGAGATATAAGACATATCACTAGAATTGGCGATCCAGTAGGAAGTTATTATGGCTATCAAGTGGTTGGAGTTTATCAAACAATGGATCAGATTAAAGCGGCACCAAAAGACTTATTAGTTGGTACTGGTGGTGCAAGACCTGGTGATTTACAGTTCAAAGATGTAAACGGAGATGGTCAAATCACTCCTTTAGACAGAACTACACTTGGTAACTATATGCCTGATTTCACTTATGGTATCACGAATAAATTTAGATATGCCAATTTTGATTTAAGCGTCTTTATTCAAGGCGTAGAGGGTAGAGAAATTTTGAACTTAACCCAAAGACACCTTTTCAATGGTGAAGCTAACTTTAACTCTTACGCAGCATATAAGGAAAGATGGGTATCTCCAGAACAACCAGGTAATGGCAAAATTCCAAGAGGAGATAGCAACTCTAGTTTGCATGGTTTTAATATGAGACCTTCCTCTTTTCAGGTGGAAGATGGTTCTTATGTTAGATTACGAAATGTAACATTAGGTTATGAATTCCCTGTTAAAGGCTTATCTAAAAAAGCAAGAGTATATCTTACTGGTACCAATTTATTCATATTCTCAAATTATTTAGGGTTTAATCCAGAAGTTCAACAACAAGCTACAAATAACTTAGTTCCTGGAGAAGATTATGGAGCATATCCAATCTCTAGAACTTTTATTTTAGGCTTTAACCTTACATTTTAATTAAAGAATAAATAAACTATTATGAAAAAATATATTCTATACGCCTTATTAATTCTAGTAAGTTCATCATGTACTAAAGAATTTACAGAGCTAACTCCTATTTCTGAGAGAAATATGGAGTACGCATATAAAACTGAATCAGATTTTGCATTGGCAATCAATGGCTTATATGATGCACTTCAATTGAATGGTACATATGGTAAAACATATTTATTATTGAATGAAATGAGGTCTGATAATACATCAAACGGTGGGGGTTGTAATGGTATTGCGCAATCGCTTTGCGATGTTGAATTATTTAAAGAAATCACAACAGCGAATGAATTATCAAATGCTTGGTCTGATTCTTATAAAGGCATAGCTCGTTGTAATATAATTCTGGATAAAATTGACGCCTCGGTTGTACCCGATGCTTTAAAGAAAAGGTATAAAGGGGAAGCTTTATATATAAGATCTTTATTGTATTATAATTTAGCCATCATTTTTGGTAATGTTCCACTTCAATTAAAAGATGCCGCATTGGTTTCAGACGTTAACTTAAAACAATCAACTGCTAAAGAAGTATACAGTCAAATTATTACTGATTTAACTGCTGCTGAACCTTTATTGCCAGCTAGTTATGCATCAGCAGATCTTGGTCGCGTAACAAAAGGCGCTGTGAATGCATTATTGGGTAAAGTTTATTTAACCAATGGAGATAAATCTTTAGCTGTAACTGCTTTAAATAAAGTAGTTGATTCAAAAATTTATAGTTTAGTTAGTGATTATGCAAGATTATGGGGTGCGGCAAATGAAAACGGACCTGAATCTATTTTTGAAATTCAATATAAAACTGGAGGTCAAGGAGAGGGGAGTGGTTATTTTGAATATTTTGCTTCTATCATTGGACGAGCTGGTGGAGTGGGTGGAGGTAATACGCCAATGACAATCACCCCCGATTTATTAGCGGCATATCAAGCTGGGGACCAACGATACGCTAAATCAATTTATAAAAATAATAGATTACCGGATACAACCTACTCTTTAAAATATATATCTACACAAACGACAACATTTGATGGGGATAATAATTGGTATGTTTCAAGGTATGCAGATGTATTATTGATGTTAGCAGAAGCTTTAGGAGAGTCTACGCAAGCATATGTATATATCAATCAGGTGAGAGCAAGAGCTGGCTTACCTGCAATTGCTGCAACTACTCCTAGTACTTTTGCAAAGCAATTATTAGACGAGCGTAGATTAGAATTTGCATTTGAGAATCAACGTTGGCAAGATCTATTGAGATTTGGTGTAGCTAAATCTACAATGGCAAAGCAACTAGCTGTCACTGAAGCGGAAATTCGACTATTATTTGCGATACCTCAAAAGGAAATTGATGTATCAAACGGAAAATTGGTTCAAAATCCAGGGTTATAATTTATTAAATAAAATCTTTACAATGAAAAAAGTATTTCTCGCTACAGTATTATTTGCCTTTGTTTTCAATTTGAATTCAAATGCGCAAGCGACTCAAGATAAAAGAATTAGAGTTGTGGCAATTTTTGCACATCCGGATGATGCAGATTCAAAAATGGGTGGAACTGCTGCTCTTTTAGCTAAAATGGGTGTTGCGGTAAAATTTGTTGCATTAACCAATGGTGATGCAGGTCACTATGCTGAAGGTGGTGGCGTGTTAGGACAAAGAAGAAGGGAAGAAGCACAACGTGCTGCAAAAAAATATGGTATCGATGAGTATGTTGTGTTAAATAATCATGATGGTGAATTATTGCCAGATTTGAATGTTAGAATGCAAGTAATTCGTGAAATCAGAAAATGGAACGCTGATGTGGTTTTAGGTTTACGACCAAACGATTATCATCCTGATCATAGAAATGCAGGCAAGTTGGTAGAAGATGCATCTTATATGGTTGCCGTTCCAAATGTAGCTGCAGATGTACCCGCTTTAAAAAAGAATCCTGTTTTTTTATACATGCAGGATAATTTTAAAAAACCTAATCCATTCAGTCATGATATTGTAATTGGTATAGATGAAGTTTTAGACCAAAAAGTAGATGGATTAAATGAGCATACTTCTCAAATGTATGAGTGGTTGCCTTGGATAGGAAACGGTGGCGAAATAGATCCTAAAGTACCAAAAGATCCAGCTGAAAGAAAAGCTTGGTTAAAAAGCCGTTGGATGAACAGAAACATGTCACCTGCTCAAAGAGCTGGTCTATCTAAATGGTATTCTCCTGAAAAAGCAGCAAGTTTTAAATTTGCCGAATCATTTGAGATCACAGAATATGGAGCTCAGCCAACAGAAGCAGATATCAGAAGATTATTTCCTATGTTGAATAATAAATAAGTTTTTTTCTATCAATTCCTAGTCTTGATTCAATCAAGACTAGGAATTTAAATTTCTAATGTGAAAAAGAATTACTTCATAGTAGGCCTTGTGTTGTTGACATTTTTTGTCATTTCATTTTTAACTAATATTATTGGGCCACTTATCCCAGAAATCATTAATTCTTTTAAGTTAAGCCTAACATTAGTTTCTTTTTTACCTTTTTCATTTTTTATTGCTTACGGATTTATGTCGATTCCTGCCGGTGTAATGACTGAAAAATTTGGCGGCAAATTTGTGATGCTTTTTGCTTTTGGGATTGCATTGATAGGCGCATTGCTTTTTGGTTTATTTCCAAAATACAATATGGCCATTATTTCTTTATTTTTAATTGGGTCTGGTATGGCGATGCTTCAAGTAGTCATTAATCCACTCTTAAGGAGCGCTGGAGGTGAAGCCGAGTTTTCTTTTTATTCCTTAATGGGACAACTGTTTTTTGGGCTAGCTTCTTTTCTTAGTCCGCTCGTGTATACTTATTTATCTCAAAATATGAGTACGAGTAATAACACCTTATTTTATTTGCTGAAGAAAGTGGTACCTGTAAATTTAACATGGATTTCTTTTTATTGGGTTTTTGCTGTTATTTCTTTAATCATGATATTAGTGATTGCTGCTTTCAGATTTCCAAAAATTGAATTAAAAGAAGACGAAAAAGCGGGCGCGTTCAAAGTGCATATTGAACTACTTAAAAACAAAACAGTACTACTCTATTTTTTAGGCATATTCTGTTATGTTGGTTCTGAACAGGGAGTTGCTAATTGGATTTCACAATTTTTATTTACTTACCATGCATATGATCCTCAAACTATAGGTGCTCAAGTGGTTTCCTGGTTTTGGGGTATGATGACTGCTGGCACATTCGTTGGTTTGATATTAGTTAAATTATTTGATACAAGAAATATTTTGATATTGTTTACGGCATTGGCTATTTTTTCCTTGTCAATCGCATTATTTGGCGGGGCAAGTATTACTTTATATGCATTTCCAGCTGTTGGATTCTTTATTGCAGTAATGTATCCAATTATTATTTCACTTGGCCTTAATTCTGTTGCTAAGCATCATGGTTCTTTCGCAGGCATTTTAATGACGGGCATTTGTGGTGGAGCCATTATCCCTTTAATAGTTGGTATACTTGGAGATTACTTTACACTTAAATATGGTATGCTTTTTTTATATATCACTTTTGGCTTTATCCTTTCTATTGGGATATGGGCCAAGCCTTTAATTAACAATAGTCAAATTAAATAAATCATTCCCTCAATATTTCTATATTTAAAATTCTACAATGAAAAAAAATAGCTTAATTCTACTATTTATTTGTCAATTTATTTTGATCAATAGTATAGTTGCATCAGAGAAAATTCCAATTGTGATTGAAAAGAACGTTCCAGGAGCACCACAATTATTAGGCATACCATTTCCTAAAGACAAATTACAATCAAGTGATCAGATAAAAGTTTTGAACGCTTTGGGGCAAGAGATTCCGTCTCAAATCACTATTGTGAACACTTGGGAGCCAGTTTCTGCAAGTGTTAAGTGGATTTGGGTATTTTTCTTTTCTGATGCGCAAAGCAATTACAGCGTTGAATTTGGACCAGATGTGGTTCGTAAAGAATTTACTGGCGATCGATTGATTGTGGAAAACAACCAAAGACCTTATGGTAGAGTTAGAGTGAACACAGGTCCATTACAGTTTACCATTAATAGACTTGGAGGTGGATTCCTGGATAAGGTTGAATTGGATTTAGATCGTAATGGTTTTGATGATAAAGACTTAATTGCTGAGTCTAGTAAATCTAGAGGCACATTTTTAAATATTCTTGATCAATCTGGTATTGATACTTCAAGTGTTAAGATTACGCATACTGTTCAAGAAAAAGGATCTGGTCCTTTACATGCCATTATTAGAATTGAAGGAGACTATTTATACAATAAAAAAGATAACAATAGCTCACCTTTTGTGATGCGTATTCATGCTTATGCTGGCAAATCTTATATCAAAGTCTTACATAGTATCGTGTATACAGGCGACCCTGATATGCATAAAAAAGCAGTAGGAGAGTATGCATCTATAGCGACACAAAATAAAAGTATTGTAGATGAAAACGCATTAAAGAATGATCCAGGATGGATGATTCCTAATGATCAAATAAGTTCAGCAGGTTTTCAGATCAAGTATTTTTTGAATGGTGATAAACAATTCAAAACAGGACATTTTGATGGTGACTGGACAGCGCCTGGAATTGAAAAAACAATTGAATTAAATAATCTTAAAAAAGAGTCTATTTCGCTGGTTCAAACCGGCCCTAATTTAAATAGCTTACCAGCTTTAAATACCACAACGCCAACGGTTCAAACAAAAGGTTTTGAGGGTAGCTTGAAATTAGATCAGAAAGAAATCTTTAAAAAAGATAAAGCCGCTGGATGGATCACTATTTCAGATAATAAATGGGGAATAGGTGTTGGTATTCGTAACTTCTTTGAGGAATACCCTAAGGAAATCGCAATCCAAGGGGATAGTAATTTCTTATACGCTTATATCTGGTCTCCAAGTGTTACACCAATGGCTTTTGCAAGGGCAACAGGCATGCCTGATAGTGAAATGCTTGGCAATTTTGCACAAGGCTTGGCGAAGACGACTGAATTTGTATATGATTTTTATGATGCTAAAACACCACATGCTGAAATTTTAAAACAACTTAATTATTTTATGGATCCGCCAGTGACGCATGCAAATGCTGAGTGGTATTCAAAGAGTAATGTATACGGAGATTTTTCAGTTCGTTCAGAAAAAAATCCTGAATTAGAACGTTCTTTAGATTATAAGTTTGAATGGATGAAATTCAACCAAAAATGGGAGCCTTGGTATGGGATGTTAAACTACGGGGATTTTCAAACTTATTACATTAAGAATAAGTGGAACACTTGGACCAATAATGAACCAGCGAATGATTTTATGTGGTGGATGGAATTTATGAGAACAGGTAATAGAGATTATTACCTTACTGCTCAATCAAATTCTGCACACGCTATGGATGTAGATAATATCCACTGGCCAGCACCAAAAAGATACCTTGGAGACACCAATAACTCAATTGACTTTTTTGACAATAAAGAAAAAGGCAGCATTGGCGCAAGTCCATATCTAGGAATGGGAAGAAGACACGCCAACCAACATTTTACTTCTTTGTTATCTGCCCACGTTTGGGTGCAGGGCTGGATTGCTTCTTATTTATTAACTGGTAATCACAGAGCCCTTGATGTGGCAGAACAAACAGGAGACTTGTATTTAAGAAGAATTTTTGGGGACCATGATTTACGTGGTAGAAGATTGTATTTATCTGTATGGAATTTATCAGAGATATACGATGTAAATAAGAAGGAAAAATATTTTACCGAATTGAATGATCGCGTAAAAATCATGTTAGACCTTCAAAAATCATCGGACCAAGGTGGAAGTTTAGTGATTGACAGATATGGTTATTCTCAAATCTACGTTTCACATGGCTTGTACAAGTTTTATCAGATGACTGGGGATGATAAAATTAAAAAAGCATTAATTACCCATGCAAAATGGCAGAGAGACAATCCTTCCATCAATCACCAAATGGAATCTTTATTGGCAACATTACATGGCTTGTCAATTGGCTATGAGTTTACTAAAGATCCTAGTTTCTTAAAAGAAGGTATTAAGCGTGCACAAAATTTGATTACAGATAAGTTGCCACTCGATTTTAATGCGTATAAAAATCAAAAAGATTTATCTGACGCTTTAGAGAAAGTAAGTCACTTGCCAGATGATAAAGAAAGTTTCAGAAGAGAAGCTATCTGGAAAATAACCAATGGCTTGCGCATATTTGGATGGACCCATATGTTTGGCATTCCTTATTTGCAAAACAAAATGGATAAAGCCAATTTGAATATCAAATCCAAATAGAATTTATAATACAATTCTTAGGCATAAAAAAAGCTATGGTTTTATACCATAGCTTTTTTTGTTTCAATTCAAATCAATTTTTATAACTTATATCCGTCGTCTGCTACCAATTGCGCACAGATGGTTCTTCTTGCTTCCTTGGTGTTAAATGGATCTACTTTCGTGAATCGCTTTAAGCCAATATGCATCATGCGTAATTCATCTCCGTCTGCAAAACTATTCAATGCGTCTTTACCTGCTTTGTTAATAGCATCAGCTGCATCATAGATATATGTTTTTACAATCGCAGTCTGAACTGCTAGTTCTGCTTCTGATTTAGTTTTACTTAATTTTTCTAATCTTAATAAGGCAGATTCAGCATGGTAAGTCAAAATTGACATGTCTGCAATATTCATTAAGATTTCTTGTTCCTTACTTAAGGTCATCATTAATTTTTGTACTGCAGCGCCCGCTACCATCAAAATACATTTCTTAAAATTATCAATGGCTTGATGCTCTTTTGCAAATGGCGCATCGTCTTGGTCGCCAAAATCTGGAATGCTCATTAATTCTTTTTGTACGTTCATCGCTGGTCCCATTAAGTCTAATTGACCCTTCATAGCTCTTTTTAAGACCATGTCTACTGTTAGCAAACGGTTGATTTCATTGGTACCTTCGTAGATTCTGTTGATTCTACTATCGCGATATGCTCTTGAAATTTCATATTCATCACTAAATCCATTACCTCCGTGTATTTGAACACCTTCATCTACTACAAAGTCCAATACCTCTGATCCATACACTTTTAAAATAGCACATTCAATTGCATACTCTTCTGCACCTCCTAATAATGCTGCAGATAAATCCTTTCCTGCTGCTAATAATTCATGTTCTTTTTCATCAATATTTTTTGCCACTCTATACAATGCTGCTTCTCCAACCCATAAACGTAGGGCTGCTTCTGCTAACTTATGTCTAATTGCACCAAATTTTACAATGGGTAATTTAAACTGCTCTCTTGCTTTGGCATATTGAATAGTGGTACTTAATGCTCTTCTTGCACCGCCAATGGTTGCTGCGCCTAACTTTAATCTTCCAATATTTAAAATATTAAATGCAATGATATGTCCTCTTCCAATTTCTCCCAATACATTTTCTACTGGTACTTTACAATCCTGGAAATACAATTGCACTGTGGAAGATCCCTTTATTCCCATTTTATGTTCTTCTGGTCCAAGTGTGAATCCTTCCATGCCACGCTCTACAATGAATGCTGTAAATTGTTCGCCATCTATTTTAGCAAACACCGTATAGATATCTGCGAATCCACCATTGGTGATCCAACATTTTTGTCCATTCAATAAATAATGTGTGCCATCAGCAGATAACTTTGCGGTGGTCTTTGCACTCAATGCATCTGATCCACTATTTGGTTCAGTCAATCCATAAGAACCTTTGAATTCACCACTTGCTAATTTAGGAACATACTTTGCTCTTTGCGCTTCGGTACCAAAATATAAAATTGGTAAAGTGCCAATACCGGTATGTGCAGCGTTGGCTACAGAGAAAGAATAACCGCCTCCTAGGTATTCTGCCACAATGGTAGATGTGATAAAATCCTTACCCATGCCACCATATTGTTCGGGCACAGAAACCCCTAATAAGCCTTGTTCGCCTGCTTTCTCCAATAAGCCTGGCATTAAACCTGGCTCTAATTTGTCCATTCTTTCCACGACTGGTAAGACTTCTGTATCCAAAAATTGACTACACATGTCACGTACCATTAATTGCTCTTCGTTGAATTCTTCTGGAATGAAAACGTCTTCTGCTTTCACTTCTTTAATGATCCATTCTCCACCTTGAATTGTTGCTGCCATAAAATATAATTTAATTATTTACTATTCTCGTATACACGTTGAAAAACACTTTTCACAATTTCTATTTCTTCCTTACTAATGCCTTGTAATGCCTCGTTCATAGTTTGATTGGCTAAGTTGTAAGTCGCTTCCTGTAAGGGTTTCGCGGCATCAGTTAAATACACTAGATTCACTCTACGATCTTCTTTAGATGCGATTCTTTCTACCAATCCTAATTTTTCGATATTATCAATCAACCTTGTAATACTGGCTTTATCTCTAAATGTGCGGGTGCATAATTCTTGTTGACTCAAACCATCTTCCTTCCATAAATGGTATAAGATGGACCATTGTTCAATGGTAATTTCCAATCCTGCGTTGCGAAAATTCTTTTGCAATCTTCTTGCAACAGCGGTAGAGGCAATGCCATTGATGACACTGTATAATTCCCCTCGTTTAAATTGGTTGTTTGACATATAGTTAGTTATGCAACTATTATAAAAGTACAACGATTTTAAGGATTCTACCAAATATTTACCCTTTAACTTTGCCACATGGAGTATCTATTGGATTGGGCTGTTGCTATCTTCACGATCATGTATGCTGTTATCTTAATGGCTTACCGCTTTTGGTTTGGCAAAATGCGCCTATTCCAGTTAAATCAAGTAGAGGCGCTTAGCCCCGCGCAGTCATCCACCCAATTTACTGTCATTATCCCTGCCCGTAACGAGGCTGCAAATATTAAAGCCTGTGTGGATAGTATTATAGCGCAGGATTATCCTACCGATGCTTTTGAAATTATAGTGATAGATGATTTTTCCGAAGACGATACGGCTTTTATTGTGCAAGCTTTGAGTCAGCAATTTTCACAAGTCAGGTTATTGCAATTAAAAGATCATTGTAAAGAGGGAGAGACCTTAGCGTATAAAAAGAAGGCCATTGAAATTGCTGTGTCTTTGGCTAAAGGGGATTGGATCTTGACCACCGATGCGGATTGTATTGTACCTAAAAAATGGTTGCTTTTGTATAATGCATATATCCAACAACACCAACCTTGTTTTGTGGCTGCGCCTGTGATGTTCATTAAAACTTCAGGTGTTTTAAATCAATTTCAGGTATTGGATTTTTTAGCATTGCAAGGTATCACGGCCGCTGCAGTGGGCGCTGGTAAACACTCTATGAGCAATGGCGCTAATTTAGGTTTTGAAAAAACGGCTTTTATTGCAGTGGGTGGATACCAAGGTGTAGACCATATTGCAAGTGGTGATGATATGTTTTTAATGCATAAAATGAAGCAGACTTTACACAAACCGGTGGGTTATTTATTTCATCCCGATGCGATTGTGTTGACGGCTGCAATGGATACATGGAAAGGTTTTATCATGCAAAGAATTCGTTGGGCGAGTAAAGCAAGATACTATGATGATCGTTCTATTACATTGGTCTTGACATTGGTCTACCTTTTTAATTTGAGTTTTGTGTGCTTGGCGTTGATGGGCAGTTGGAGTTCGCTGATTATTGCATTAGGATTTAAAACCTTCTTTGAATTGTTCTTCTTGGATCCGGTGGCAAAATTTTTTAAGATGCAGCCGGAATTAAAATACTTTATTTTCTATCAACCTATTCATATTGTGTACAATATCGCTGCCGGCCTATTTGGACAGCTAAAAACCTATTCCTGGAAGGGCAGAAAGGTGAAATAAGCGGCTTTTAGGTAAGAATCGAGCTATTTTTAGTAATTTTGCCTCCTAATATTTGACTATGTCTACTGAAACAATACTTCCTCAAGCAGCT
>JBIKJM010000071.1:0-7032 GCA_044360985.1 Sediminibacterium sp.
AATTTATTAAAAGGTAAGAGAGGTATTATTACTGGAGCACTTGATAAAAATTCAATTGCATGGAAAGTGGCAGAACTAGCACATGCCGAAGGTGCCACATTTGTTCTGACCAACGCTCCTATCGCTATGCGTATGGGTGAGATCAATGTACTCGCAGAACAAACCAATTCAAAAATTATTCCGGCTGACGCAACCAATGTAGAAGAATTAACTAATTTATTTACCCAGTCTCAAGAAATTTTAGGAGGTAAAATTGATTTCGTTTTACATTCTATTGGCATGAGTGTCAATATCAGAAAAAATATTCCTTATCCATCTTTGAACTACGATTACTACGCAAAAGGTGTGGATGTATCCGCTATGTCCTTACACAAAATGTTAAGTGTAGCCTACAATATGGATGCATTAAACGAACACGCTAGTGTGGTTGCTTTAACTTATGCTGCTGCTCAAAGAACTTATCCATTCTATACAGATATGGCGGATATTAAAGCATTATTAGAATCTATCGCACGTAGCTTTGGCTACCACTATGGTTTAAGAAATAAAGTGCGTGTAAATACCGTATCTCAGTCTCCTACTAAAACAACTGCAGGAACAGGTATTAAAGGTTTTGGTGATTTCTATGATTATGCAGATGCGATTGCGCCTTTAGGAAATGCTTCGGCAGAAGATTGTGCAAACTATTGTATCACTTTATTCTCTGACCTAACTAAGATGGTTACGATGCAAAACTTATTCCATGATGGCGGTTATTCTACCACTGGCGTAAGTGATTTAGTGATGCAAAAAGCGGGCATTACTGCAGGATAAAAACTTACTCGATTTAGTTATACCAAATAATAACCCCCTTTCAATAACTATTATGAGCGACAAACAAACTAACCCAAAAATAGTAGAAGCAATTGGCTATTTTGGTTCACTTCTTAGCTGTATCACATTTATACCTCAGGTATATTTAACTTGGCAAACAAGAAATGTAGATAGCCTTAGCATACTAATGATATTGATTGTAAACTTTAGTTGTATCGTATGGCTAGTCTACGGGTATTTAATTCAAAGTAAACCTGTACTTATGGCTAATACCATTGTATTGACGTTGAGCTTGATATTACTTTATTTTAAGTTGACTTTTTAGGAAGAAGGATATAGAATTTTTTATTTAGAAGGATGAATGAATTGTTAAAATTTATTTTACTCCTTTTTTAGCTAAGAGAACCATTTTATATTTTAAGATATCATTTTCGCGATTTAATAAAAAAAGAGGACACGAATTCGTGTCCTCTTTTTTTATTAAATTCATTAGATACTAATTTTTGTGACGCTAGCTTTCTACGAAAGCCTACGAAAGACCTCATTAAAAAAGAGCTAACACAAAGTGTAGCTCTTTTTTAATTGCTTTATCATTAGATGCTAATATTTTGTGGACTTAGCTTTTCAAGCAGTCCATAAAATATTAGTACTCGTCTTCATTAAACATAAAATCTTCTTGGCTTGGATAATCCGGCCAAATGTCTTCAATACTTTCATAAACTTCCCCCTCGTCTTCCAATTCTTGTAAATTCTCTACCACTTCTATAGGGGCACCGCTCCTAATGGAGTAGTCTATCAATTCATCTTTAGATGCTGGCCAAGGCGCTTCTTCTAAATAGCTGGCTAATTCTAATGTCCAAAACATAAGCTTCTTTTTTGCAAAAGTAGCCGTATAAATGATATAACCAAATCTGATTTTTCTACATCATGTAAACATTTTATTAATTTTTGATAAAATTCAACGGGTAATCGTAGGTTTGCAGCATGGAGATGGAGTCAAAACTACTTGTAGCTAAAGATATATGGAAGCAATATGGGACAGTGCCCGTACTTAAAGGCGTTTCCTTGGACTTATCCAAAGGAGAGTTGGTTTCCATTGTAGGCCCTTCTGGTGCCGGCAAATCGACGCTTTTGTACATCGTAAGCAGCTTAGAAAAGGCGGATAAAGGGCAAATTATTTTCGAAGGTGTGTCCATTGACCAATTGAACAACCAACAATTAGCGCAATTTAGAAATACCCGAATTGGTTTTGTGTTTCAGTTTCACCATTTATTACCGGAATTCACTGCAATCGAAAATATTGCGATCCCGGGATGGATCGGTAAACAGGATAAAAAAGCGGTGACAAAAAAAGCCCTTGAATTATTAGACTATTTAGGACTTGCAAACAAGCAAGATAAAAAACCACACCAATTATCTGGTGGGGAGCAACAAAGAATTGCTGTGGCTAGGGCGCTCATCAATCAACCAGCCATCATTTTTGCGGATGAACCAACTGGCAATTTGGATAGCGAAAATGCCCATGCCATGCATGAATTATTTTTACGTCTGAAAAAAGAAATGAACCAGAGCTTTTTAATTGTAACGCATAACGAAGCATTAGCTGCATTAAGTGACAGAACCCTCACGATGAAAGACGGGCTTTTTGTATAACGTAATATTAAATTAGATTCTTGGTTTCCAAGGCAGGTCTTCTACCCCTTTCAAATGCCCAATATAACGAGCAAGTGTAAATAAGTAATCACTTAAACGGTTCAGGTATTTGATTACTAAAGTCTCTACAAACAAATCTTCTTCTTGCATATTCACACACCAGCGTTCTGCTCTTCTACAAACACATCTAGCGATATGGGCAGTAGAGATGGCTTGATGTCCGCCCGGAATAATAAATGATTTCATTGGTGCAAGGACTTCGTTCATGGCATCCATCGACTTTTCAAGTCCAGCAATATCTTCTTCTTTTAAATCTGGAATTCTTAGTGCAGACTCTTTTTCTGGATCACAAGCCAGGCTCGATCCCACCGTAAATAACCTATCCTGAATTTCTTTTAAATCGGAATTGATTTTTGCGTCATCTACTAAATCATTCAATAATCCAATGAATGAATTCAGTTCGTCTACTGTACCATAAGATTCGATACGAATATGACTTTTAGGCACTCTTGTCCCTCCAATTAATGATGTTTTTCCCTGATCTCCGGCCTTGGTGTAAATTTTCATAACCTTATAACAAATCTAAAGACACTTAGTTCAGTATCTAGTAAATTAAATATGATGCAGATTCAGAGTATCGGTCTCTACGTTCCCGTCCCTTAAACGAACAACACGGTGTGCATATTTAGCAATATCTTCCTCGTGTGTAACAAGAATAACCGTATTGCCGGCCGCATGAATTTTACCAAATAATTCCATGACTTCTACCGATGTTTTTGAATCTAAATTACCTGTAGGCTCATCCGCTAATAAAATAGATGGATTGTTCACCAACGCACGCGCAATAGCCACACGTTGAATCTGTCCTCCACTCAACTCATTGGACTTATGATGACTCCTGTCTGCAAGACCTACTTTTTCTAAAGCGACCAAAGCTCTTTCGATACGATCCTTTTTAGAAATCCCAGCATAAACCAATGGTAGAGCCACATTTTCTGCAGCACTTAGTCTTGGCAATAAATTAAATTGTTGGAACACGAATCCGATTTCAATATTTCTAATCCCAGCTAGTTCATCATCCGCCATCGCACTTACATCATGCCCATTTAAATTGTAAGTCCCACCAGTTGGAGAGTCCAAACAACCCAATATATTCATCAATGTACTTTTACCACTACCCGACGGACCCATCAATGCGACATATTCGTTTCTATTGATATCCAAATTAATCCCTTTTAAAACTGGGATGGCTTGGTTGGCCATAAAATAGCTTTTCTGAATCGCCCTAAGCTCAATAACTGCTGACATAGTATATAATTTACGAATTTCTTGCTTTTACAAATGTACTCTAAAGCGCGGAACCCTCCACTTGGTTTTGTTGAAAGGTTAAAAGAGGCAACCAAAGGTGATTTTGAGGCTTTTTTTGTAAAAATGAAAATATTTTTTGAAAATAGTTGCATAACTAACTAATTTTACGAAAAGCTATACTATGCAACCAACTATAAAGCAGGTCGTGATCCTTGGAAGTGGTGTGATGGGTTCTAGAATCGCATGTCATTTTGCAGGCATCGGCGTGCAAGTTTTATTGTTAGATCGTTTACAACCAGGTACCGAAGAAAGTACCAACAGTAAAGACAGAAACAAACTAGTGAATGATGCATTGCAGGCTTCGATCAAATCAAATCCTTCCCCTATTTATAGTAGTGCATTTACTAAAAATATTCGTACCGGAAATTTCACGGACGATATGTCTAAAATTGCAAATGCAGATTGGATTATAGAAGTCGTGGTTGAAAGATTGGACATCAAAAAAATAATTTATGATCAAGTAGAACAATACCGCAAACCAGGAACATTGGTGAGCTCTAATACTTCTGGCATTCCAATTCATTTAATGGCAGAAGGTCGTTCAGAAGATTTTCAAAAACATTTTTGTGGGACGCACTTTTTTAACCCACCAAGATATTTAAGATTACTTGAAATCATCCCGACACCAAAAACAGATCCATCTGTGATTGATTTTCATATGCATTATGGGGATGTGTTTTTAGGCAAGACAACCGTTTTATGTAAAGACACGCCTGCATTTATAGCCAATAGAGTGGGCGTTTTTAGCATGATGAGTGTGTTGCATATCATGGAAAAAATGGGCTTGACCATTGACGAAGTTGAATCCTTAACTGGTCCAATTTTAGGTCGTCCAAAATCTGCCACTTTCAGAACTGCCGATGTGGTTGGTATTGATACTTTAGTTAAAGTGGCTGCTGGTGTTGCAGAGAATTGTCCGAATGACGAAGCAAAAGCAACATTTACACTGCCTAGTTGGTTGGAGAAAATGGTGGCACAAAATTGGTTAGGAGATAAAACTGGTCAAGGATTTTTCAAAAAAGTAAAGACAGCTACTAGCAAAGAAATATTGACTTTGAATTTAGCGACCCTTGAATATGAGCCTCGTAAGAAAACAAAAATGGCTTCTATTGATGCTGCAAAAGCAGTTGATAGTTTACCTGCAAGATTAAAAGTATTGTACAATTCAAAAGATAAAGCTGGACAATTTATTCAAGCATTCCACCATGCTTTATTTTCATATATCAGCCATCGTATTCCAGAAATCAGTGATGAATTATACCGTGTGGATGATGCCTTAAAAGCTGGATTTGGATGGGAAATTGGTGCATTTGAATCTTGGAATGAACTAGGTATTGAATCTGTGATGAAGGATATGAAAGCAGCGGGTATTGCAGTTGCACCTTGGGTTGAAAACATGGTGGCGAAAGGCTTCTCCTTTTACACCACTAAAAATGGCAAGCGTTATTATTATGATATTGTGACAAGTGATTATGTGTTGATTCCAGGTGCTGAGTCCTTTATTATTTTATCTGATTTTAAAGAAAAAACAATTTGGAAAAATAGTGCTTGCAACTTAGTAGATATTGGGGAGGATGTATTTGGATTTAATTGGAATACCAAGATGAATAGCATTGGTGGAGAAGTATTACAAGGATTGAGTAAAGCCATTCAACTATCCGAAGAGCAAAGTAAAGGATTAGTGATTGCCAATGAAGGCAATTTATTTAGTGCTGGAGCAAATGTGGGTATGATTTTTATGTTAGCCATTGAACAAGATTATGAAGAGTTGGATATGGCCGTTCGTACTTTTCAAAACACCATGATGCGTGTTCGTTATTCTTCTATCCCTGTTGTGACTGCACCACATGGATTGTGCTTGGGTGGTGGATGTGAAATGAACTTACATGCAGACGCCATTTGTGCAGCTGCAGAAACTTATATTGGATTGGTTGAATTAGGGATTGGTGTCATTCCTGGTGGTGGAGGTACCAAAGAATTGGTATTACGTGCTTCTGACGAAATGCATGCAGAAGAACCTGAAACAATTACCTTGAAAAATAGATTCCTTCAAATTGCAACTGCTAAAGTCGCGACTTCGGCACATGAAGCAATGGAAATGGGCATCTTTAGAAAAGGACAGGATCAAATTATTCTAAATCAATCTAGACGTATTGCAAAAGCAAAAGAACAAGTACTTGAACTTTTTAATACTGGTTACACACAACCCATTCAACGCAATGATATTAAAGTAATGGGTAAAGCTGGGCTTGGTGCATTGTACGCAGGTATTAATGGCATGTGGCGCGGCGGCTATGCGACAGATCATGACGCACTCGTTGCTCGTAAATTGGCTTATGTAATGTGCGGTGGAGATCTTAGTGAAGCAACAGTTGTAAACGAACAATATTTATTGAATTTAGAACGTGAAGCTTTCTTAAGTCTTTGTGGCGAAAAGAAAACTTTAGAGCGTATCCAATCAGTGATGACTTCTGGCAGACCAATTAGAAATTAATAAGTCGTCTAAAGCTTCATCCATACTTGCATAGTCAAATTTAAATCCGGCTGCAAGAATTTTTGATGCGCTTACTTTGGCACTTTTCAGAACTTCAACACTCATTTCTCCTAGCATTAGTTTTAAAATAAAGCTAGGTACATGGAAAGGAATGGCCCATGTATGAAAACGGCTAGCAATCGCTTTTGTTAAGATTGCATTATTGACTGGATCAGGTGCGACTGCATTATAAACGCCAGCAACTTGTTCAGTTTCCAATGCAAATAACATTAGACGGTTCAAGTCTTGCTGATGAATCCAACTTACCATTTGTTGACCATCCCCTAAAATAGCAGCTGCGCCAAGCTTTGCTGGCTTCATGAATTCAGCCAATGCACCACCCATTTTATTAAAAACAATGCCTATGCGAATGGTAACAAGTCGAATCCCCAATGCTTTAACTGGATGCATGCTTTCCTCCCATTGTTGACAGGTGTCACCTAAGAAACTTGAATCAACAGGATCTGTTTCTACAAAACCTGATGCTGTACTTTTTTCATTATCTGGACCATACCAACCAATCGCAGATGCAGCAACAATCGCTTTCACTTTATTTGGATGTTCCTTTAATGCTTTTACAAGTAATGCACTTGAATTTACACGGCTATCTAAAATGGCTTTTTTTCTTGCAGCAGTCCATCTTTTATCCGCCACGCCCTCTCCTG
>JBIKJM010000072.1:0-7003 GCA_044360985.1 Sediminibacterium sp.
TAAAATGATCCTTATAGACCATCCATATCACAAATGCCCCTAACATGCTTCCTAATAATTGTGCTAGAAGATAGGTAGGCACTAAGGACCATTCAAATTTTCCGGCAGTGGCAAATGCAATTGTAACTGCTGGGTTTAAATGTGCCCCACTTGAACTATTTGAAATATACACCCCCACAAAAACGGCTATGGTCCATCCTAGTACAATGGAAATTAATCCTCCGTTATTGCCTTTTGTTTTTGGCAATACAATATTTGCAACAACACCGTTTCCAATAATCATCATCATTGAAGTGCCTAAGAATTCTGCTAAAAATGGAGTCATAAATTATATTTTAGTCATTTATATATTGGTCATTTGAATTGCTTTTTTCCAACCTTCAATTCCTTTTTGAATGTCTGCTTGCGCTAAGATGGGATTAAAAACTTGATCCACCTTCCATTTTGCTGCAATTTCATTTTCGTCTTTCCAAAAACCAACCGCCAATCCTGCTAAATATGCTGCACCCAATGCAGTCGTCTCAATGATAGTTGGTCGAATTACTTTTGTATTTAAAATATTGGATTGAAACTGCATCAATAAATTATTTTTTGTAGCACCTCCATCCACTCTTAATTCAGCGATAGGAATTTGCGCATCGGATTCCATCGCCTTTAATACATCGTAGGTTTGATAAGCAATGCTTTCTAATGCAGCTCGAGCAATATGTGCAGCATTTGTGCCTCTTGTGATTCCAGTGATGGTACCCTTGGCATGCTGATTCCAATAAGGTGCACCTAATCCAGCAAATGCAGGTACCATATACACGCCATCGGTATCTGTTACTTGAGCAGCCAAACTTTCTACTTGATCTGAATCACGAATAATATGTAGTCCATCTCTAAGCCATTGCACGACTGCACCTCCAATAAAAACACTTCCTTCTAATGCATAAAATGTTTTACCATTTCTTTGCAATGCAATGGTGGTTAATAAATTATTTTTTGAAATGAATGCTTGCTCTCCTGTATGCATTAACATAAAACATCCTGTGCCGTATGTGTTCTTAACCATACCCGGTGCTGTACAAATTTGTCCAAACAATGCTGCTTGTTGGTCTCCAGCAATCCCTGCAATTGGTATTTGTTGATTGGTAACTAATAAATCTGTATGACCATACACTTCACTACTACTCTTTACTTGAGGCAGAATTGAAATTGGAATATTAAACAATTCTAATAATGCAGTATCCCATTTTAATTCATGAATATTAAATAGCATCGTCCTTGATGCATTGGTCGCATCTGTGATGTGTTGCGCCCCATTGGTAAATTTCCAAACCAACCAGCTATCAATGGTACCAAAACAAAGTTCTCCCTTTTCGGCCTGCGCTCTCGCACCATCCACATGATCTAAAATCCATTTTATCTTGGAGGCAGAAAAATAAGCATCAATGATTAAGCCTGTTTTTTCTTGAATCAATCCTTGCTTGCCCTCTAATTTTAATTGATCACAAAAATCCGCAGTCCTTCTATCTTGCCAAACAATGGCGTTGTAAATTGGCATACCTGTTAACTTATTCCAAACAACAGTTGTTTCACGTTGATTGGTAATGCCAATGGCAGCAATATCAAATTGATCAATACCATGTTTTGAAATCACTTCCGAAGCAACACCAATTTGAGTACTCCAAATTTCCATTGGATCATGCTCCACCCAACCTGGGGCTGGAAAAATTTGTGTAAACTCTTTTTGTGCAGTGGATAAGATTAGACCTTCTTGGTCGAAAATAATAGCACGACTACTAGTTGTTCCTTGGTCTAGGGCTAAAATGCATTTTGGCATGATGACAATTTTAAATGCTGAAACAGGCTATTACCTCTTAGCTTTTAGCCAATTTTCAGGATCAAAATATACCGCTTTTTCATTACAAATAGAAAATAAAACAGCGCCTTCGCCGTCTAAATTAAATCCCGAACGGCCTATAACAGTTCCAGCCTTGACTTCTTGTCCATTGCTTACAGATGCACTACTTAGACAAGAAAATGCTGTAAAATATTTTCCATGTTTTATTAAAACAGTTTTATCTCCATTGACATCACCTACATATACTACCGTTCCATTGGCCACACTTTTAACAGTGGTACCTTTAGGAACTGCCAATTCGATACCATCACTTTTACGATCTAATTTTGTACCTGGAATACTTTCAACACCAAAATGAATGTTCACAATGCCAGTGGCCACGGGCCAAGGTAGCCCCCCTTTGTTATTTTCAAAAGAGATAGAAGTCTCCCTGCCTTCTTCGGTTGTTTCAAGTGCAGAGTAAGGACGATTACTTGTTGTACTTTTTAAGCCGCCTTCTACTTTACCTACATTAGCGCTTGTTTTTGCCTTTTCCTCTGTAGAATTTGTTGTTTTATTGCCAGCCGGATTAGCTGTTTTTAATTTAGCCAGACGCTCATTCTCTCTTTTTACTGCTTCCTGCATCTCTCTTTTAATGACAGCAGCTATAGCTGCTTGCATCTTTCTTCTTTGTGCTTCTTTTTGTCTAACCTGTGTTGTAATTTCTTGCTCTTTATTTTTTAATTGACTGACAACTTTATCTTGTTCTTTTCGATCATCCTGCAATACTTTTAACTGAACAGTTTGTGCTGACATTGTTTTTAAACGATCTTGCTTATTCTCACTTAAAATATTAATCTTATTTTTTAAATTGTTTTCGGAAAGACCAATTGCCATGGCTTGCGCTTCCCTATTCTGACGATAACTTTTTAGATAGGTAATTCTTTTGACTGCATCATTAAAGCTTCCTGCAGAAAATAAAAAGTTCAGGTATTCATACCCACTCCTGCTTTGGTAAGCAAATACAATACTTTTTGCGTATCTATATTTTAGGGTATCTAATTCATTATTCAATCTTCTTACATCCTGTTGATTGCTCTGAATAGCATTGTCCAATAATTTAACTTGCTTAGCGATACCATTGATTAAGGCTGCTCTTTTTGAAATTTTATTTCTAATTACGGCCAACTGAGCCAATGAGCTTTTTTTATTCTTCTTAGTTTGTTCCAATAGATTATTGAGTGCATCTAATTCTTTTTGCAATGTCTGAGCTTGTTTTTGTAAATCATCTCTTGAACCACCATTTTGTGCAATAGCATGATTGAAGCAACATGCTAGATATATACAGATTAGGATTGTCCATTTTTTAAGCATAACATTCATTTTTCACTTTTTTATTTTCGTCTACCTGTTTTAGGAATAGTAAAAGTGTATTTCAAAGGTTCATCAAAATTAAATTCTTTAATTTCCATGCCAATATCCAATTTAGTCTGTGCACTGATGGATATGGTTCTATATAGCGGGAACTGTATATTTTTTACCAATGTATGTTGGCTATAATTGATATCGCATGTTCTATGTTTTGCAGCATCCACATCGTCCAACTTTAACTCAATCAACTTGGTATTGTCCTCACTTAGGATGATTAAATTTTTGAATAATTTCCCCATTAAGCTTACTTGTAATTTTTCATTGATGACTTTATAGGAAATAATATCAATGCTATCCATGAAAATTGGATTGCCTATTACAAGGTCTTCAATCGTTTGATAACTTAATGGTATTTTGATCACCTCTTGTAAATAAGACAATGGATGTCGTTCTGTTGTTTTAGATAGTGGGTATGTAAGAAAAATACTGTCTTTATTGATAAATGCTTTTAAACCAATCACACCCATCGCGCCTCTAATGGTAATATACATTCCACTATCTTTCTGAATACTTAAATTAGCGATATAACTATCTTTATCCTTACTTGTTTCATAATCTATTTTCAGCTTTGCATTCATGGTTTTAAAACCAATTTTAGTATTGGCAATATTGTGCACAATTCCCTCTACCATTAATACAGAATCTAATCTTGCTTTTTCTGCTAATGCAGCAGAATCCGACAAAACTTTCAAAGTCAATGCATCTTGAATAACTTGCACTTTCTTAACATTCGCACATGCCATACTTAAAAGCATCAAAATCAAATAAAGACTAGTTTTTAGATTTCGCATGCTTACAATTTATATTTTACCTGTGTGCCCAAATCCGCCATCGCCTCTCTGGGTTGTCTCTAAATTTTCTACTAATTGCCATTCCATTTTTTCAACTTGTTGAAATACAATTTGCGCAATACGATCCCCGTCTTGAATCACTTGAATTTCATTGGACAAGTTGATCAATATCACTTTAATCTCTCCTCGATAATCTGCATCTATGGTACCTGGTGTATTTAAACAAGTCAACCCTTGTTTAATAGCTAGTCCACTTCTTGGTCTTACTTGCGCCTCCCAGTTATTTGGCAAAGCAATGTGCAACCCTGTTGGAATCAAAGTACGTTCTAAAGGAGCCAACTGAACAGGTGCAGTGACAAAAGCACGGAGGTCTAAACCAGAGGACCCTTGCGTTGCATAAGCTGGCAAAGGATGATGACTATGGTTCACAATGGGTATGATTGTAGACATGAGCTACAAAAGTAGTTAAAAAAGCAGGTAAATTGAAGCTAAGGCGCTTTAGTTAACAAATTATTTAGAAGTAAAATATAGAGCCAAAACGCAAGGTATTTGACAATGGATTTCTTGTGATACCGCCCCCTGTAGGTACCAAATAAGAAATATTGAATTTAGACTGTTGGTATTGGAAGCTTGAACCGACTGTAAAATATTGCATGCTGCCCAAGTTCTTATTATTGTCTAAAAAATAGCCCGCCCTCAAATGAAATCGGTCTGCATAATTGTATTCAGCTCCTAGTGATATTTTTAAGGATTCAGAAAAAGGAATGCCATATTTATTTGAGAAAGAATTAAACCAACTAGACACAACTGATTGAGAGTAATACTGGTCTTCTGCATCTCTACTAGTTGGAATTGCAGGCACCATTAAACGATTTATATCAATACCCATTTCCAATGAGTTCTCTGTATCAAATCGATTCAGATAGGCAACTCCTAGCCCTATATTCGCTGGAATGAAATATTTATTTTTAGCTTCGTTAGAATAACTCACTTTGCCACCTAAATTGGATAAAACCAAACCTGCATGGAACCCTTCTAAGTTTTCTTTTTGTTTATAGAATAAACTAATATCTCCTGCAAAAGTGTTACCCGCCTTGAAATTAGTGCCATTGGTGCCATATGAACCCTGCACCAATCTTGAATTGATATACCTTAGCGTCACACCCATACTTAATGCATCTGATAATAAAATACTGTACCCAAAGTCATAACTAAATTCTGAAGGTCTTTGAGAAGGTAAAGTAGATTGTCCAGCATCGTCTGTGAAATCTATATTACCCAAACTAAAAAAACGCAAAGAACTATTGATACCACTATAACTATTTAATTTCTTATAAAATCCAGCACTTGCCAAATAAACATCATTCAACCCTAAATCTTTTAACCAAGGGGTATAATTGATTAAAAAACCACGATTGTTTTTTAGAGAAGCATTCTTGGCAGTATCACGATTGTTATTTATAAAAGGAATCTTGGCAGTGTTACCAAAAAGATCATTGGCTTCTGGCGACATGGCAATAGACAAATTACCCATTCCACCAGACCTTGCATCCGGAGAAATCATCATAAATGGCACAGCGGTACTTTGTAATTTAAGCCTGACTTGTGCTGTTAATATGCTAGATATAAAAAATAGGCCTAAAAATAAGCCTGTTTTGATGGATACAATTTTTATCATACTCAGATGCTTTAATATTCTATATTAGTAAAGATACCCCTTGAATTCAATATTTAAAATTTTAAAAGGCTATTTATCAATTGCTCTCCCAACCCATTTTGGGTGACTATAATTCTATAATAATACTTACCAGGTAAGAGTAGCCCTCCATTTGAGGCCCGTCCATTCCAATCAATTAAAATTTTGTTACCCCTTGGTTGTGTTTTTTGGCTTGTAGAATACTGTACCCTTCCATTGACATCAAATACTTCCAATTGCACTAGAATTGGGTCTATGGTATTATTGACCTCAAAACTAAACTTTGCATTGGCTTGAACAGGATTTGGGGTAATACTTAAATTTCGAAGGTTGCTATTTTTTTTACTAGGCACTTCTATCAAAATAGTGTCCTTGGAAACATTTCCTAAAAGATCCCAAGCCTTAATAATCAATCTATGCTTGCCCTCCTCTAAAACTGGAAGTGGATATTGAATCAACCCAGATTGATACTGATTCAAATTATAAGTAAAAAAAGAATTAAGATTGTAATTCTTGACAACTGTATCATCAATAATTAATTTTAAATCATGCCCCAACTCATTCCCTGAAGATTGAATCCCCGAACTATCATTTAATTTTACAAATAAAGTAGAAGGTGCACTTACCCAATTTCCTGATTTGAAAGAAGTATCATTAATATAGCTGTGCATGACTGGTCCAGTTGTATCTAGTCTATTTTGTGAGGCAGCACCTTGTATGAAAATAGATTGAAATTGCATACTAGCATCTGCAGTGTCATTATATGCGTATAGTTGCAGCTTAAGTGCTGCTGTATTGGATGACGGCAGATTTCCTGGTAGAATAAAACTGATTTCAAATTGTCCATTTTGTACCGTGGCCTTCCCTTTAAATAGCGCTTTTTCTTGCGTTTCAACGTTTACAGCCTGACTTGTATTTTGATTTGCTAGCGTTTTTATAATGCTTGGTGCATCCCATAATACCATGTCAACAAAGCCATTGAAGTTTTGAAGGTTTTGATTTTTTACGAACAAATTACCTTTGATTGTATACTTCCCTCCCGCTTTCAAATAGATACTATCTGACCATGGTAATTGATTCAATTGAGTACAATTAATTTGGTATTTTGGCTGCGCAATACGCATAGCAGGATCCCCTAATAATCCAAACTTAAAAGCATTTAAGCGATCTCCATTTCTGCTAAAATTATAATTTTTTGCTTTTTGCAATGCTTGTCCAATTGTCATAAAATGACCATCTGCATTTGGTACCAATAATGCC
>JBIKJM010000073.1:0-6994 GCA_044360985.1 Sediminibacterium sp.
TTAGTACTGTTGAAATCTCCTTCTTTTTAGCAAATGTGATTAAAATTAAACATGCTTATATCACTTTAGGATTTTCATTTAGTATCATTTTTGTAATGTTGATTTGGCATCGTGCAAGAAAAATTGCCAATCGATATTTGGATTTTGTGAAGCTTAAAAACTATTTAGAACCTTTAACCAATCTAAGTTTGGACAAGGATTTGCCTAAATATGCAACCCACTTAGTCTATTTAACTAAGGCAAATAATCATAGAGAAATTGAACATCGAATCATTGATTCTATTTTAAATAAGAAACCAAAACGCGCAGATATTTACTGGTTCATCCACATCGACCGAACTGATTCTCCGTATGGTATGTCTTACAGCATACGTGAATTAGTGGATGATAAAGTCATGCGTGTAGATTTTCAATTAGGTTTCCGTATTCAGCCACGTGTGAATGTCTTGTTTAAGAAAGTCATGCAGGAATTAAATGAATGTCAAGAATTGGGAATTTATAGTAAGTATGAATCTTTAAAACAAAAAGATTTCCACGCCGATATTACTTATGTAATTATTGAAAGCTTCTTCTCGATTGAAAATGAACTCTCATTGAAGGAAGATTTTATTATGGACTTGTACTTTAATATCAAACATTTGTCACAAACCGATCAAAAAGCTTTTGGATTGGATAATGACATGACGATTGTAGAGCATGTTCCATTGATTATCAAAGCCAATGAGAATATCCCATTAAAACGTACTTACGAGAATTAATCGATTATTTGGTACTTACTTAATTGGTTTTGTTTTCCTACTGCTACAATCCAAAGGGGTTCAGATGAGGATAAGGTTATCCCTAGTGTATTTAAATTAAGTGACTTTGTCTCTTTTGGTAGGATTGCTGCCACACGATATCCTGTTTTACTTTTTTGAATCAATGCAAACTGCTTCAATGTAGAACTTGGATTCATATCTAAAATACTATAACTATTATCTTGCTGCTTCACAAGTTTAGGACTTGTCATTTTAGATTGAACTAACCATTCAATTGGTGCAATCAAAGCAGGGTTATGGTAATAGGTATTTTGCAAGCTATCATTCCATCCATTCGCATTGGTTTTAAAACTAGCACTACTAAAATAGGCACTGCCATGGGTATTTTTTAAGGACCTCATTTTTTTAATTTGATTTGGAATCTCATTAGGAGACTTCCACGCAGTATTGCTGCCTGCTCTGTAAATACCATGACCCACGTAAAAGTTTTTTCCATAACTATTTCTATTCCACCACTCAATCAATTCATTGTAATCTGCTAAAGCATGGCCCTGTTCCCAATACAATTGTGGTGTGACATAATCAATCCAATCTTTTTCTAACCACAATAAAATATCTGCATATAAATCGTCATAGTTGGTTGTTGCTTTTGTTTTACTTCCTCTTGGGTCTGTAGATTGATTTCTCCAAACGCCAAATGGGCTAATACCAAATTGCACCCATGGCTTGACTTTGTGAATGGTGGCAGACAATTGTTTTACAATAGTATCACAATTACTTCTTCTCCAGTCGTCTTTGCTTAAACCTCTTGCATTTTTTTGGAAAGTCGCTTCGTCTGGAAATTCTTTTCCAACAATTTTATAAGGATAAAAATAATCATCCATATGCACTGCATCAATATCATAACGTGCTACTAAATCACCCACTACTTTGTTGGTATGTTGCCATACTTCTGGTAGACCAGGATTAAAATATTTTTTATCACCGTAGGTTAAAAACCATTCAGGGTGCACCTTAGATAAATGGGTATTTGCAATACTAGATTTATTGACATCAAATACGGCTCTATATGGATTGATCCAAGCATGAAACTCCATACCACGTTGGTGTGTGGCTTCAATCATAAAACTCAATGGATCATAATAAGGGCTTGGTGCTTCACCTTGTTTACCCATTAAATATTCACTCCAAGGTTCTAAGCTGGATGGATACAAGGCGTCTCCTGATGGTCTTACCTGCATGATGATGGCGTTCATCCCATTTTTCTGATGCATATCCAATAATGCTTCAAACTCGTCTTTTTGAATTTGACTACTTAGTCCGGGCTTACTTGGCCAGTCAATGTTAACCACGGTGGCAACCCATACTGCTCTGAATTCAAATACATTTTTATCTGATAAACTGGGTTGTGCAAAAACTGAAAATGGAAGCGCTAATAAAAGCGTACATAAAATTTTCTTCATAACTTAAAGTATATACTTTTCAATTGATTTTTAAAATAGATGAAAAAAAATGAAATTAAAATACATTAGGAGCATTATGCGCTTGTTGGATCGATTCTGATTTTATCAAGGATTTGATTCATCATTTGTGCTTCCGATTCATTGATCCCTTTTAATAGTGCATCAATGCGCTCATTATACTGATCCAATTGATCCACTAAATCAAGTCCTTTTGGAGACAGGGTGATGTCTACGAGTCTTTTGTCTTTTTCGCAGGTATTTTTTACAACCAATTCTTTTGCAATCAATCGATCAACGATTCTACTAGTATCGCTCATTTTATCCAACATGCGCTCTCTGATTTTGAGTGTACTCAATGGTGTAGTACTTCCTCTTAATATGCGTAGGATATTGTATTGTTGTTGTGTAACGCCTTCTTCGGAAAGCATTTTACCAATTTGTTCATTCAACCAATTTGCTGTGAAAAGGAGATTGATACCCATTTTCTGAAACTCGTTTCTGAAATTAGGTTGTTGTATATCTTGTTCTATCCCCATTGATGCATTGGTATTTGGTTTCAGTTAAAAATACAAATTATTGTCTTTTCTTCCATAATTGATATAATGGCAATGCCAATAATACCCCAGCGGCATCTGCAATCATGTCCTTGACTTCGAATCCCCTGCTTGGCACATACCATTTTTGGTAGTATTCCATCGCAATACCATAAAGAATACAGAAAATCATTGCCCAGGCTTGTACGCGCACAGATTTAAGTGCTTGGATGGTGGTTTTGTCAAAAAAATAATAGAAGGACCAGGCCAGTGAACCAAATAGCATCACATGCACAATCTTGTCAATTGGTAAGAGGTGCAACCATCCAGTTCGATTTGTAAAGCTACTGGCTGGAAGGCTCAGCAATACAAATACGAGTGCGATTTCTGCGATCACCCAAATAAGGTATTTCATAAAGGTTGGTTTAGTGCACCAACTGCGCATAGGCTTCGCTCGTTAGTAAGGCATCCACATCTGCAGGATTGCTTACTGTCATCTTGATCATCCAGCCATCTCCATAAGCATCGGTATTCACCAATTCTGGTTGCGCTGATAAAGCTGGATTCACTTCTAAAACTGTGCCAGCAATAGGTAAAAATAAATCACTCACTGTCTTCACCGCTTCTACAGTTCCAAATACAGCTTCTGCTGCTAAAGTGGTTCCAACAGTATTGATATCTATGTAAACTATATCTCCCAACTCGCCTTGCGCAAAGTCTGTGATACCAATCGTAGCGGTATTGCCTTCTAATTTAATCCACTCGTGGTCTTTTGTGTAACGTAAGTCTGCTGGGAATTGCATAGGTTATTTTTTTATTAGTGCAAATATTCATAAAAATTGGTAAAAAACCAATGGACTAGAACTGATTGTTATCAAAATAAAGCAAAACATGGTCTTTTAGGAAAACCTCCTGTTCAATCAAGTCCATTACAGGTAGGTTCTTTAGTTGTTTAAAGTGGGGCCAACCATCGCCATCCTTGCCTTCAATCACATAAAAACCACTTGACATTAAAATGCTACAAATAGCCACATGCATTAAGTCCTGCTTTTGTTCTTTGCTAATTTTTTCTTGGATAAAACCTGTTTCCTGTAAGCCTATCAAAAACAGAATCGACTCTAGATCTGGCTTTTTACCAAATTTATCCATCAATTTTCGTTCTAAATCCCACCACCTGGTTTGGAAATCGTCCCCTATAGTTGCCATAGATTTATTCAATTTATGTTGCAAAGGTAGGGGATAACTGTACTTGGTAGGATGGTTTGATTATCTTTGCCCAAATTTCTCGATATGTTACAGGTGACCTATTTAAGACAATATACCCAATTAGCGAAGGATCTGCTAGCCATCAAGCATTTTTCAAATGTAGCCCTAGTTGACCAAGTGATTGCAATGGATGATCAAAGAAAGCGTGTACAAGCCAGCTTTGATGACTTACAATCTAAGGTGAATAGTGCATCCAAAGAGATAGGCAACCATATGGCGAAGGGAGAGAAAGAACAAGCAGAAGCGATCAAGCAAAATGTAGGTGCATGGAAATTAGCATTAGAACCATTGAAAATTGAAATGGCAGAAGTAGAACAACAAGTTCAAAATTTGATTGTACAATTGCCGAACCTGCCACACGCTTTAGTACCTAAAGGAAAAACACCGGAAGAGAATGAAGTGGTGAAAGAAGCTGGAACTACTCCAGTTTTACCAGCAGGTGCGATGGCACATTGGGACTTAATTAAAAAATACAATCTGGTCGACTTTGAAACAGGCGCTAAAATTACTGGAAGTGGTTTCCCTTTATACATAGGTAAGGGCGCTAAATTTCAAAGAGCACTCACACAATATTTTTTAGATTTCAATACTGCAGCAGGCTATACAGAATACATCCCACCGTACATGGTGAATGCAGCCTCTGCTTTTGCAACTGGACAATTGCCAGACAAAGAAGGACAGATGTACCACGCTACCGAAGATGATTTTTATTTAATTCCAACGGCCGAAGTACCTGTAACGAATGTGTTCAGAGATACGATTTTAAAAGACACAGATTTGCCAATTAAGATGACGGCTTATTCTCCTTGCTTTAGAAGAGAAGCAGGAAGTTTTGGCAAAGAGGTAAGAGGATTGAATAGAGTGCACCAATTTGAGAAAGTAGAGATCATTCAAATTGTGCATCCAGATAAAAGTGATGATACTTTAAATGAGATGGTGGAACATGTCGAAAATTTATTAATCAGTTTAGGTTTACAATACCGTATTCTAAGATTATGTGGTGGAGATATGGGCTTTGCTGCTGCCATCACCTATGATTTTGAAGTGTATAGTGCAGCGCAGGAAAAATGGTTGGAAGTAAGTAGTGTATCTAATTTCAACAATTACCAAACTTACAGAATGAAGTGCAGATTCAAAGACCAGGAGGGCAAGACGCAATTCGCACATTCGTTGAATGGTAGCTCATTGGCTTTACCAAGAATTTATGCAGCGATTGTAGAGAACTATCAAACCGAAACAGGAATTAACTTACCAGAAGTATTGGTACCTTATTTTGGCGCGAAGCAATTGATCTAATTAAATATTGATGATACTAAAAATGCCCCATTCAATTGGGGCATTTTTTTATAGCTATTTGAATTTACTTTTAAAATTTACTAAACCTTAACCCAACTGCAAACGGTTGCATGTCAATGGTACTTTGATTTGCATTAAATAGATTAGTGTTTGCAAATGAACCATAAAGACGCACAGCTCCTACGCCAAGTTCACCGATGGTGGCGAAACGCCAATCATTTAAATTAAAATTCCCACGAAATTTTTCTTTGCCACGCTCTCCACTAATCTGTTTGTTTTTAGCATTCCATAAATAACCTGCACTCATACCAATACTCGCATAAAAAGCTTTTTTATTCGTAGGGTTTGGTGAAAAATTGAATTGAACGGGCACGGTTAAATATTTAACTAATAATTTATTTTTTGTAAAGGAGACTTCATCATATTTCACATTGGTTGTAATATCTTCTCTAAAGCTGATGGATTTATCGAATCTAAAATTGAACATTTCTACACCCAAGCCATATTTTAAATTAATTTTATGTTGGTATATATTTAATTTTTGTGTCACTACCCATATATTGACATTGGTTGATTTTCTATTATTCAAGCTAAAATTTTCAGGAGACATCACCGGTCCATAAGGCAATGCATTTGGGCTCTTATCTATAAAATTGGCGAAGCCAAGATCAAATATCCACCAATTGGTTTCTATATTTTTTAATTTTTTAGGTGCGCGATTGATGGTGATTTTAGTATTACCAAAGTCCCCCTCTTCAAGCATTGATTCCCAATCTTTTTTATGATCACTATCTTGAGATTTAATAATATGTAATCTACCTAATTTAACGGTATCATCATTTACTGTCAAGAAAGTATCTTTTGATATTTTACCATTGGTGATATTGATGGTAGTGCCATATGGCTTCCTTATTTTTCGATTATAATTATAATTTTGTTCTCCCTGTTTTTTTACAATAAGCATATTACCAATAACAATGGTATCATTGGACTTTAGAATAGTATCTGATAATACTTTAGCTGCAGGACTGGTTCTTGAACTATCACTTTGCGCAAAAACTTGAATGCTGAAGCACATTAAAAAGCATGCTGATAGGGATAAAAATGGTTTTTTCATATCTATTTTTCTTTTTCTGATTTATTTCTTTTTAGTAAAGCTGAAACTCTTCTAGTAATACCTCTAAAGGCAGCGCCATCAATTTCGAAATTAGCAATAAAAATGTTTCTGCTTGGGTCTTCTGTATCGATGATTTCATAATTGGGCAATCCTTTTTCGACTTCTGTTGGCTCTACATCTAGATTAGCTGAACTGATTGTAAGTGGTATAGCATCAATGGTTATTGGATTGTTGAAATTGCTTGGCAGTTTCTTGCTCACCGCTTGATTATTTAAGCTCTCAATATTAGAAGTAGTTTCAGTCATCGCAATAGATTCCTGTTGAATTACATTGATACCTTGCTTTTCACTAGAATTACTTGCCTCTAATTTTGTTGTTACTTCTTGAATTGTTTTTGCTGGTTGATTTGTTTTTGGGGATGCATTGCTAATTTTATTCCTGACTAAGGAAGAAGCTTCGCTAGGGAGCATTTCGGTTTTTGTATTCGCTACAATTAAATTAGATGCAGGTGTTTTTGTCAATTGCTGATAGCCTAAGAAAACCATCAAACATGCTGCTATG
>JBIKJM010000074.1:0-6987 GCA_044360985.1 Sediminibacterium sp.
CCTAGCAATGAGGATGGCGAATTAGGAGATAAAAGTTTGGGATCATATTTACAGCAGATTACTTTAATAACCGACGCAGACAATGACACGGGCAACGAAGACACCGTTAAATTAATGACGGTGCACGCAGCAAAAGGTTTGGAATTTGACTGTGTGTTTGTAGTAGGTTTAGAAGAAACCTTGTTTCCAAGTGGCATGAGCGTGAATACAAGAGAAGAATTAGAAGAAGAGCGTAGGCTATTTTATGTTGCTGTAACAAGAGCAAAAAAACATTTATGGTTGAGCTATGCTAATTCAAGATATCGTTTTGGGCAACTGGTACAAAATGATCCAAGTAGGTTCATTGAGGAAATGCCAGAAGAAAAATTGGACAAGTCAAGTGCAGGTGGTGGCGCAAGAAACCAATCAAGCGGATGGGGCAGCGCCTACGACAGAATGCACGGCGGTAATAAGTCGGGCTATTGGAATGAGTCCAAGCCAAAAGCCTCCAGCGATACCAAACCCAGCTACTTACCGATTACGCCACCAAGTACCCTCAATAAAAACCATATTCCTTCGGGCAATTTTGCCGCTGCTGACCCAACTGCACTTGAAGAGGGCATGAAAGTAGAACATCAAAAATTTGGCTTTGGCATCATTAAAACTATTGAAGGCTCAGCGCATAACCCCATAGCTAATATCCTATTTGATGTCAATGGAGAGAAAAAGATCATGTTGAACTATGCTAAATTAATGATCATCAACAGCTAATTTATTTAGACATTTGAATCTAAATAGGAATCAACAGGCCATTTGTTGTTTTTCGATATCGGAAAAATAAAGCCATTATCCCCCTTCTTGGGCTAGCAAGCCGTTCATTTTGATTATTTTTGCACTGGACTGAATAAAAAAGCAATTATGATTACAACAGGCAATACCATCGTGAGCATTTATACAGAAATGACACCTAATCCAGAAACAATGAAGTTTGTGGCCAACAAACTTTTGTACCCAGGTAAAAGTTTGGATGTAGCAGAAGAAGCCTTGGCAACTGCTTCGCCATTAGCGAAAGAATTATTTAGCTTCCCGTTTATCAAAAGTGTTTTTATTGCTAGTAATTTTGTGACATTGACAAAAACAACTGATACCGAAGATTGGCAGGATGTGATTCCTACTATCAAAACATTCTTGAAAGAATATTTAGAAGCAGGTGGTGTGGTTGTAAATGAAGATGAGGTTGCAAAGATGAAACAAGAAGCAACCAATGTGGTGTCTGCCGATGACGATGATGTAGTAAAGCGTGTGAAAGAATTATTAGAAAACTATGTAAAGCCAGCCGTTGAAATGGATGGTGGCGCAATCCAGTTTAAAAGTTATAACAACGGCATCGTTAACCTTATGTTACAAGGCTCTTGTAGTGGTTGTCCATCCAGCATGGTCACACTTAAAGCAGGTATCGAAGGCATGATGAAGCGCATGATTCCTGAAGTAAAAGAAGTTGTAGCAGAAGCGGAATAGTAATTTTATAGGCCTTTATGAAATATCAGGCCTATAAAATATACACTCTAATTATTTTGTTCAAAAAATTAAAAATTTTTCGAACTTCTTTACTTTCTAATTTTAATCTTCTATAGTTTGTTATAAAGCGCTCTCAGCTTCTCTCTTGTCATAATTTGCTCCCAATCTTTTCCAAGTGCATTTTCCCATAAAGGCTTCATGCCTAAAGACACATTGATCATTGCATCAAATTGTTCTTCTGATAAATTTGCACAGATCCCAACTGGAATATGGATATTATTTTTAGCCACCATGTGCTTGAATTCTTTTACGCCAGCAGGATAATATTCTTCCAAATGATTCATAACGATACAGTTGCCAATGCCGTGCTTGGTTCCTAATAAATAACTTAAGCCATAGCTAACTGCATGCGCCACACCCACTTGGCTATAGGCAATACTCATGCCACCTGCATAAGAAGCCATCATCAACTGATCATCACACTCGTCATCCCAAGTATTTTTTTCAACAAACACTTTTCTACAAAGTTCTAATGCTTTTTCGCCATAGCTTTTACTAAACTCATTTAAGAAAGTACCTTCCAAGCTTTCAATGCAATGTATATAACAATCCATCCCTGTATAAAAACGTTGGTTTGCAGGCGCGCCCTTTGTTAATTCAGGATCTAATACAATTTGATCAAATGGTGTAAAATCAGAATTCATGCCCAGCTTTCTAGTTGGACCAGTTAGAACAGTGGTACGACTTACTTCTGCACCCGTGCCACTTAATGTAGGAATACCCACTTTATAGACACCAGCTTGTTGTACTAAATCCCATCCTTGGTAATCTGCAGAGGAACCAGGATTTTTCATCATCAAAGCAACTGCTTTTGCTAAATCTAAAGTTGATCCGCCGCCAACGCCTATAATACCGCTCACTTCACCAAACGCTGCTTTTAATTCAGCCGCAAGTGCGTCTACCTGAGTTGTCTTTGGTTCATAAGTCACATCGACAAATACAATTTTATCTTTGCCTCTTAAGGGCACTCTGCTTGCCAAAGATTTACCTTCAAAAAAATGATCTAGAAAAAATATCATTGGAAAATCACCCTTACGATGCGGGGCAATAATTTCATCTACTTGATTAAATGAACCACGGCCATACACTACATAATCGACCATTTTAAAATTACGAAACTGCATAAGATTATTTTTTGGAATATTTATAATAAAGCTGCTGCTTTGATTAAATCTTCGGGGGTGTCTATTTCTATGCCCATATAATTAGTGACAGCCATTTTAATGGATACGCCATTTTCTAGGTAACGTAAGCATTCAATTTTTTCTGCAGCTTCTAATGGTGACATAGGCAAATTGGTGAAATCAATTAAAGCTTGTTTTTTAAACGCATAGACACCTACATGTTCATAATAAGTTATTACCGTCTCTGTTGACCTTGGATAAGGAATCACACTGCGTGAAAAAAACAAAGCGTTCCAATTTTTATCAACTGCTACTTTTACATAGTTAGGATCTTCGATGGATGCTGGATTGGTTAATACTTGCATAAGAGAAGCAACCTTTACTGCTGGATCTTTGAAACACGCAAGTACTTGTTCTAATGGTGCACGTTTCACAAAGGGTTCATCCCCTTGTACGTTGACCACAATATCTATATCAAGGTTTTCTATTGCTTCGGCAATTCTATCGGATCCGCTTTCGTGTAAGCGTTTACTCATAATGGCCTTCCCGCCGTTGTCAACAATTTCATTAAAAATAATTTCACTATCAGTCACTACATACACTTCGTCAAACAAGCCAGTTGCCTTTGTATTATCATAAGTATGTCGAATCACCGATTTGTCCCCAAGCATTTGCATCAGCTTTGCTGGAAACCTTGTAGCTGCGTACCTGGCTGGTATAAATGCGCCAATCTTACTCATGGATATTGATAGTTTATACGAATTTGTAAAGCAATTGATTAATAATCTGATTTAATGCTTTTGTCAAAAGGCATCCTTAATTGATAAGAGATGTCTGCATGTTTTGAATTGTCTACTACATCTAAGCCGTATACAATGTCTTTCATGTTCGTGCTGTCATAAGTTCCAAAAAGACGATCCCAGAATGAAAATATATTTCCATAATTCGCGTCTGTTTGTGGTCTTGTTACATGGTGATGCACGCGATGCATATTTGGTGATACAAATATAAAACCAAAGCTTTGATCAAACCATTTTGGTATTTTAATATTTGAATGATTGAATTGTGATAAAACCACACTAGCACTTTGATACAACATCACCAACCACATTGGAGCACCTAAAACAATCACACCAATAATGGCAAAGACAGCTCTAATCACAGATTCACCAGGATGATGTCGATTTGCCGTAGTAGTATCTACGTATACATCTGCATGATGCACCATATGAAATTTCCATAAAAACTTTACTTTATGCTCGATCATGTGCACGAGGTAGGCACCAATTAAATCCAATAACATTAAACCAATGATTAATTCAAATAATAAGGGCATTTTTACGACTTGTAATAAACCCCATCCATTGGCCACCACATAATCACTCGCCTTGACCATCAACAATGCAAATGCAAAATTGATGACGATAGTAGTTAAAGTGAAAAATATATTTAATGTAGCATGTTTTGTTTTATTGTACTTAAATTGAAATAGTGGCACTGCCGATTCAATGATCCAAAAAAAACTAATTCCTCCAGCAAGAATCAGCGCTCTGTGCAAACTAGAAATGGTATCAAAATAGGTTTTTATCGCCTCTAACATAGCAATGTATTTTATGCATAAATGTAAATAAAAAAACCCGATGTTCTGCATTCAGCTACACCGGGTTATTCTTAAGTCTTGTTAAAGACTTTGTATAGGATAGGGATTAACTATTTAACATTAATGGCATCACCAACATCAACAAGTCCTCCCCTGGAGCTTGTTCAGAAGGTTTGATCAAACCTGCCTTGCTTGGTGTAGACAATTCAATAAAGACCTCATCTGTATCTGCTGCGTTCAACATCTCAATTAAAAACTTTGCATTGAAGGCAATTTGGATATCTTCTCCTTGGTATTCACAGCTCATGCGCTCGTTACCTTCGAAACTGAAATCAATATCTTGTGCAGCCATTTGTAATTCATTGCCTGTAATATTTAAAGCTACTTGATTGGTGCTTTTATTACTAAATACATTCACGCGACGCAATGCATTTTGAAAGTCATGCTTATTCACTGTTAAACGATAAGGATTGTCCGCAGGGATCACCACTTTATAGTCTGGGAATCTTGCATCAATCAATCGACAGATTAATTGTGTAGATCCATGTGCTACAAACAGGTGATTGTTATTAAAGCTAACCGTAATCGCATCATCATTATCTGGTAATGCGTTCTTTAATAAATTAAGTGGCTTTTTAGGTACGATGAAAGAAGCATTTTGAGTGGCTTTCACATCTGTTCTTTTATATCGTACCAAACGATGTGCATCTGTAGCAACAAACTGAACGCTCTCCTTTGTTAATTCAAAGAAAACACCCGTCATAGCAGGACGCAAATCGTCTCCACTTACAGCAAATAATGTTTTATTAATAGCTGTTAACAAACCACCACTGGTCATGTTAAAACCTGTTGTATCGTCTGCTGTAGGCTCTTTTGGGAAGTTGTCCGGATTTTCACCCATCACTTTATACTTTCCATTATCGCTTGTAATTTCTACTGCATAGTTCTTATCAATATTAAAAGTCAAAGGTTGGTCTGCAATATTTTTTAAAGAATCAATTAAGATTTTTGCAGGAATACAAACACGTCCATTTACCTTGCTTTCTACTTCCATTTGTACGCGCATGACTGTTTCTAAATCAGTTGCTACGATATTCAATTTTTTATCTTCTATTTCGAATAAAAAATCTTCCAAGATAGGCAATACAGTATTGGTATTAATGACACCAGAAATTTGTTGAAGGTGTTTTAATAAAGAAGAAGAAGATACAATAAACTTCATGCTGTCGATTTTTGATTTTTAGGGTAACTAATTTCCCTTGAATAACTAGAACGAAACTAAAGTAAAATCTTAAGATTAAAAAGCTATTTTAGCAATTCTTATTGACATTATGAAGAAAGTTCGAATTGGTAAGGAGCAAGCTATACAAAGGATACGACACTATTGTGCCTACCAAGAAAGGGCGCAACAGGAAGTGCGGGATAAGCTATACGAACTAGGTATGACCAAGGACGAAGTGGAAGAAATTATGTCGGACCTGATTGCCGAAAATTTCTTAAACGAAGAGCGATTTGCTGTTCAATTTGCGGGCGGGCATTTTAGAATCAAGGGATGGGGTAAGGTCAAAATTCAACACGCATTGCAACAAAAAAGGGTCAGTAGCTACAATATCAAAATTGGATTAAAAGCCATTGATGGGGATGCCTATCTCAAAACCTTAGAACAGCTAGCGACTAAAAAATGGAATAGCTTGAAGGGAGAGCGAGGTCTTAGCCGCATGGCAAAAACATACGCATTCTTGCAGCAGCGTGGATTTGAGCCGATTTTGTACCAACCCATTGTGCAGCAGCTTTATGAGTCCTAGGTAAAAAGTACATCCATAAAATTGCATTATATTTACATAGCATTTTTTGCATAGGCCTTTAAATTAACTCCTTTGTCTACACTTAAACTTACATTGATTCAGTCCCATCTTTATTGGGAAGACAAAGGCGCTAATCTTGCTTTTTTAGAACAAAAAATATTGAACCTAGACGCGCCAACAGAAATTGTCATCCTGCCAGAGATGTTCAATACTGGATTTAGCATGCAACCTGAATTACATGCAGAAACCATGGAAGGGCCGAGCGTTGAGTGGATGCGTCGAATGGCCATGAACCAAAAAATTATTCTTACCGGTTCTTTAATGATTCAAGAAGGGGGTCAATGTTATAATCGACTTATCTGGATGTTACCTAATGGAGAATATGGTCATTATGATAAAAGGCATCTTTTTGCATTCGCTGGAGAAGACCAACATTATACCCCAGGCAACAAAAGACTCATTGCTAGTGTAAAAGGTTGGAAAATTAATTTACAAATATGTTATGACCTGCGCTTTCCCGTTTGGGCGAGACAGGCTTCTAATAATGAATACGATGTATTGATTTATGTAGCTAACTGGCCAGAAAAAAGAAGCCATGCCTGGAAAACATTATTAGTTGCGAGGGCGATAGAAAATCAAGCTTTTGTAGTGGGTGTAAACCGAGTGGGGCTAGATGGAAATAACATTACTCATAGTGGAAACTCAATGGTAGTAGGTCCTTTAGGTGAAGTGATGTACCATTGCGCAGATCAAGAATCTGTATTTCAAATTACACTCAACCGCGAAGAACTTGAAGCCACAAGAAGTCAATTTCCATTTTGGAAAGATGCAGATTTCTTTACAATTCAATCTTCTTAATTTTTTTTATGACTTTAGATTACTCAGCAAAAGCATTGTTCAC
>JBIKJM010000075.1:0-6956 GCA_044360985.1 Sediminibacterium sp.
TTTTTTTACACCCTTCATCCTAGCATAACAAATTCCTGCATCAATTGTTTAAATTATTAACCCTCTAACTCACAATTGGTTGTTGAGCAGTAACCCATTCATTGATACCACCGCTATAATTGGCAATATTGGTATAGCCTTCTTTAACGAGTAAAGAATAGCCGATCGCAGCTCTATCACCACCTTGACAATGCATGATTACAGGCTTGTCTTTTGGTACTTGATCTAAGTTTTGCAATAAAGTTCCAATAAATACATTTTTGGCACCTGCAATATGTCCGCTATTGAATTCTGCAACACCTCTAATATCTATTATTTCAGCATCCTTATTCGCTTTTACTGTATCAATCGTAACCATATTAGATTGTGCTAAAGTACCAGTATATACTTGGCTAATTTTTGATGCATCTACAAATCCGAAAATATTATCTAGACCAATACGCATTAATTTTCTTGTCAAGTCATCCATTTGATGCGATTCTGCCACTAAAATAAATTGTTCGTCATAAGAAATAAACCAGCCCATCCAAGTGGCAAATGCATTATTGCCTTGAATATTGATGCTACCTGGAATGAATCCATTTTGAAACTCTAATTTATTTCTTGTATCAATCACTTTGATGCCCTTATCCATAGCAGATTTTAAATCCGCATTCAATAATTCTTTAATCTTTGGCACTTCGGTTAATAAAGGACGATTAACTTTATTCAATTCCTTCATTTTTGCAAAGTACTTAGGCGGTTCAGGTTGATCTGTCAATAAAAATTGAACGAAGCCTGCTTTATCTGCACCGTATTGAAATGCCCAGTTTCTTTTTTTCTCATATCCAACAGTTGTACTTGGAACGGCACCTAATGCTTTACCACAAGCTGATCCAGCGCCATGTCCAGGCCATACTTGAATAAAATCTGGCAAGTCCGAAAACAGATGAATTGAATTATACATTTGTTCTGCTCCTTTATCTTGTGTGCCCACTAGTCCAGCAGCTTTTTCTAATAAATCTGGACGACCAATATCTCCCACAAATACAAAGTCACCTGTAAATAACATCACCGGCTCTTTACTTGCAGGGGTATCCGTTAATAAAAAACTGATACTCTCTGGTGTATGTCCTGGCGTATGTAGCACTTCTATTTTTAAATTTCCAACCATCAATTCTGTACCATGCTTTAAACCTTCATGCGTAAACTCATATTCCCATCCTGTTCCACCTTCATCTGATAAATACATTTTAGCGCCTGTTACAGCTGCAAGTTCACGAGAGCCTGTTAAAAAATCGGCATGAATATGAGTTTCAAAAATATGCGTGATTTGCATGTTATTTTGTTTTGCAATTTCTATATACGTATCGATATCGCGCTTGGGATCGATAACTGCTGCTACGCCTGCTTTTTGACAGCCGATGAAATAACTAGCTTGTGCTAAACTTTTGTCGTAAACGTGTTGAAAAAACATAATGCTATTTTTTTATTGATATTAATAATGTGTTCTAATTGTTTACTGAAAACCTATTGAAGGTCTTTCAGAAAACAAAGTTGCATATTATTATTGCTACTTTTTGTGACATATATCACAAATCTACAAGATTGTATTTTAATTAATGTCCTAACTTGGAATTTCTGTCAATTGTGCAACTCCAGATGCTATTGCGGCTTTTGAAACTGCTGTTGAAACTATCTTTAAAAGCCTATTATCAAATGGTTTTGGCAAAATATAGGTTGGGCCAAATTCAATAGGTGCTCCTCCATAAATATCAACCACTTCTTGCGGCACTGGTAATTTTGTTAAATCAGCCAAAGCGTGAACCGCAGCCAATTTCATTGCTTCATTAATTTTAGTAGCGCGCACATCTAAAGCACCTCTAAAAATATAAGGAAAACCTAATACATTGTTTACCTGGTTTGGATAATCGCTTCGCCCAGTTGCAAAAATAATATCAGGTCGGGCAAGTATGGCTTTTTCATAACTGATTTCTGGATTTGGATTTGCTAATGCAAATACAATGCAATTCTTTGCCATTGATTGAAGCATTGCTTCATTTAAAATATCCGCCTTAGATAATCCTAAAAACATATCAGCACCAACTAAAGCTTTTTCTAGTACTGTGGTGGCTGGCATATTTTGGTTTGTAAACAATTTTTTTCTGCCATCTAAATCATACCGGTCTTCATGAATTAATCCCTTAGAATCATACATAAATAAATTTTCACGCTGAACACCTAATGCTAAATAAATACTTGCACAAGATGTCGCTGCAGCACCGGCACCATTAATGACCACTTTAATATTAGTTATATTTTTCCCTATTAACTCTAATGCATTTAATAAAGCCGCAGCGCTCACTATTGAAGTGCCATGTTGATCATCGTGCATAATTGGAATATTCAACTCTGCTTTTAATCTTTCTTCTATTTCAAAACAATCGGGTGCTGAAATGTCTTCTAAATTAATTCCGCCAAATGTTGGAGACAAAATCTTCACGGTTTTGATGAATTCTTCTACATCCTTTGTGTCCAATTCTAAATCAAAAACATCAATATCTGCAAATATTTTAAAGAGGACTGCCTTCCCTTCCATCACTGGCTTACTTGCCAATGGGCCAATATCACCTAATCCCAATACGGCTGTACCATTGGATATCACTGCTACTAGATTTCCTTTTGTTGTATAATCATACACTTTGCTAGCATCTGCTTCAATTGCCAAACAAGGCGCAGCAACGCCGGGAGAATAAGCCAATGCTAAATCTTTTTGGGTATCCGTTTCTTTGGTAGGATTTACTTCAATTTTACCTGGTCTGCCTTTTGCGTGATAATCTAATGCCTCTTTTTCCATATAAATATAAATCGGGGCGAAAGGTAATAAATAAATTGGTCTAATATCCTGTTTTTATATAACTCCATCCTTCTTCTTGTTTTATAACCAATTCGGCCACACCAGATGGCACAGAACTTACAGAAGGAATAAGCATCTCCTTTTTTATACCATATTTATTCATCGTGTTTTCACAAGCATTAAAAACAACGCCTAGATTAGTCATTTTCTCTACATCAGGGACTAAGTGGGATTTTGATGCGACTAAAAAATTTAAAGCCTTCCCGTGTACCACTACTTCTATTGCAACATTTCCTGGCCATACTTTTTGAAAATTTCGAATATTACCAAGCATACCGCTCCATACTGCAGTATCCGCAGAATTCAGTTGCATCACTACCTTGTGTATTTTGTTTTGGTCCTGAGCAATTGTTTTATTGACAAGCAAAACAACAAAAAAGAAAAAAAGAAAAGCGGTTTTAAAAAATGAGCTCATTTGATTGTATTTAAAATTGTTTTTAAATGTACAACTTAATTTGCAATCATATTTAACATATCATATACTCCACCGTCATTATACACTTCATTAATCCCTTGTTGATTTAGCATTGTTTTAGCCATGCCACTTCTATTCCCACTTCGGCAATAAACTACAATAGGTTTAGGCATCGCACTAATTTCAGTTATCTTAAAACTTACTTCTTCTAATGGGATATTTTGAGCGCCAGGGAAGTGCTCTGACTCAAATTCCATAGGGCTTCTTACGTCAATAACTGTGGCTGTTTTGTTTTTGATTGCATTAATAATGTTTTCCATAATTTAATTCATTTTAATGTAAAGGTGGATTGCTCAACCCTTAATTTATTGTAGATTATTTTAAAGTTTAATTATAACATTGTAGATGGACATACATATGCAGAGATTTTAAAATTACCGCTATTTTTTAGTGCGGTAAATCCACCCTGTACATCTACTAAATTATCAAAACCTCTTGCTCTTAAAATAGAAACGAAGATCATAGATCGATAACCTCCTGCACAATGCACATAATAGGTTTTCTTTTTATCAATCTGTGCCATACTTTCATTGATAAAATCCAATGGCGCATTTTCACTATCAATAATATGTTCACTAAAGTATTCTGATTTTTTACGTACGTCCAAAATGCTAGCTGCTGGATTTTTCTTAACAATATCCGCTAATTGATCTGCGCTAATAGATTGAATCGTATCGACTTCTTCTCCTGATGATTTCCAAGCTTCAAATCCACCTTTTAAATACCCAATGGTAAAATCATAACCTACCCTTGCCAAACGAGTTACTACTTCTTCCTCTCGTCCCTCTTCTGTTACTATTAAAATTTCTTGTTTAATATCTGGAATCATTGCGCCCACCCAAGGTGCAAAATTTCCGTCAATAGCTATATTAATTGAATTTGGTATAAAGCCTTTAGCAAAAATTTGTGCATCTCTGGTGTCTAAAATCAATGCTCCGGTTTCATTTGCGGCAGCTTCAAACGCTTTTGGACTCAATGCATGTTGGCCTCTCTCTAATACCTTATCTATACTATCATATCCCTGAATATTCATCAATACATTTAAAGGGAAATATCCTGGAGGCGCTACTAAACCATCTAATACAGCAGCTTTAAATGCCTCTTTTGTCAGATTAAGATTCAACGCATAATTCGTTTTCTTTTGATTGCCTAAAGTGTCTGTAGTTTCCTTGCTCATGTTTTTTCCACATGCCGAACCCGCACCATGTGCAGGATAAACAATAATATCATCTGCCAATGGCATCACTTTATTTCTTAAGGAATCAAATAAATGACCTGCTAAAATATCTTCAGTTAATTCTGCTTTTACTTTTTGTGCCAAATCAGGACGACCCACATCACCAATGAATAAAGTATCGCCACTGAATAATGCAGTTTCCTTTCCATTTTCGTCAATTAACAAAAAGCATGTGCTTTCCATTGTATGACCAGGTGTATGAATCACTTTAATCTTGACATTGCCTAAGTTTAAAACTTCTCCATCTTTAGCTGTATGCATATCATATGCAGCTGCAGCAGTTGGGCCAAACACAATAGTAGCTCCCGTTTTTTTAGCTAAATCAATATGACCAGAAACAAAGTCGGCATGAAAATGCGTTTCCAATACATACTTAATTGTAGCACCATCTAATTTTGCTTTTTGAATATAAGGCGCTACTTCTCTTAATGGATCCACAATAGCAGCCTCTCCATTACTTTCAATGTAGTAGGCACCTTGAGCTAAACAGCCAGTGTAAATTTGTTCGATTTTCATAGTTGTATTTTTAAACGTTTTAAATATATATTGATAACACAAAGATGAAACTATTGACGACCATTCACCGTGACATTTATCACCTTTAATAAAATATAATACTAAAAAATATGATTTTAGTCATTTATAAAAAAGCTATCTAATTAAATGATAAATATCATTCAGTCATTACTGAAGAAGCACTTATATTTACTTTATAAAATATTATTAATGGACATCTATCATCAGATTATTATTATAGGCGGAGGGAACGGAGGCATCTCTGTTGCTGCGCAATTATTAAGAAAAGATAAAAGTCTAGATATTGCAATCATTGAACCATCAGAAAAACATTATTACCAACCAGCGTGGACCATGGTGGGAGGAGGATTTTATGATATTAAGGATACAGAAAAAACAGAAGCAGAAGTGATGCCAGAGGGCGTGAACTGGATAAAAGAAGCTGTGTCAAGCTTTCAACCAGATGAAAATAAATTAACCTTACATTCTGGAACACCAATTCAATATGACTATTTAATTGTGGCACCTGGTATTCAATTGGATTGGAGTGCAATTAAAGGCCTAGCAGAAAATTTAGGTAAAAATGGTGTTTGTTCAAATTATAGTTTTAAAACTGCAACATACACCTATGAATGTTTAAAAAAATCAAAATCCGGAAGAGCTATTTTCACGAGTCCACATACACCTATTAAATGTGGTGGAGCACCTCAGAAAATTATGTATATCGCTGCAGATTATTTTAAGCGAAATAATCTATCAGATAAAATACAGGTCGAGTTTTGGTCTGGTGGTACTAAATTATTTGGTGTAAAAAAATTCGAAGACGCACTTAAAAAAGTGATTGCAAGATATCATATCAAAGAAAATTACTTCAATAAATTAGTTGAGATAGATGGTGCAAATAAAAGAGCGAAATTCATTGGCTTTGGCGAAAATAATAAAGAGGTGGAAACTTGGATTGATTATGAAATGATCCATGTAACCCCGCCTCAATCAGCTCCTGATTTTGTAAAAAATAGCCCGTTGGCAAACCTAGCAGGATGGGTTGATGTGGACAAGCATAGCTTGCAACACATAAAATATGCCAATATATTCTCTCTTGGAGATGCCTCTTCTTTACCAACTGGTAAAACAGGTGCTGCAATCCGAAAACAAGCACCTATTCTTGTGCAAAATCTATTTTCATTTATGAACAAGGGTACAATGACCGGTTCTTATAATGGATATAGCAGTTGTCCATTGATAACTGGCCGTGGTAAATTAATTTTAGCTGAATTTGATTATGATAATAATCCACAGGAAACATTTCCATTCAACCAAGCTAAAGAAAGATGGAGTATGTATATTTTAAAACGTTACATTTTGCCATATTTATATTGGACAAGAATTTTAAAAGGAAAAATGTAATTCAATACATTTTTGGTTTCCTTATAAGATTTTTTAAAAATCTATGTTTTGTACTAAATTAATTGGGTAGGTGACATTTATCACCTACCTTTTATTATTATATAAGCACCTTTGTGTCAAATTTAAGCGCATGGAAATAATAGGATATATAGCTTCTATATTAATTGGTATCTCATTGGGATTAATTGGGGGCGGAGGTAGTATTTTAACTGTTCCAGTTTTAGTGTATCTTTTTCATGTAGATCCAGTTCAAGCAACAGCTTACTCTTTATTTATAGTAGGCGCAAGTAGCCTTGTTGGTGCTTGGCCTAAATACAAGCAAGGTTTTGTGAATCTAAAAACAGCGATCATCTTTGGTATTCCTTCTATTGCAGCTGTATTTGCCACTAGAAAATTTTTAGTACCTGCAATACCTAATGAAATTG
>JBIKJM010000076.1:0-6953 GCA_044360985.1 Sediminibacterium sp.
TATTGGTGCAGATTTTAAAAGAACCTATTGCAGCAAAAGGACCAAGATTGACTTGTGAAATTTCACTAGCCGGTCGTTTTGTAGTGCTCACACCATTCAATGAAATTGTTGCTGTATCTAAAAAAATTCATTCCTCTGATGAACGCAAGCGTCTTCAGAAAATGATGGAGTCTATCCGTCCAAAAAACTTTGGCGTGATAGTAAGAACTGCTGCCGAAGGTAAGACCACAGCAGAACTGCATGAGGATTTACGCACATTAGAAGCCAACTGGAAAAATATTCAGTCCAACTTAAAGGGTGCAGTAGCTCCTACGCGTATCATGAATGAAGAAAGTAAAACTACAAGTATCTTAAGAGACCTTTTAAGCGAAGATTTCAACAAGATTGTAGTCAATGACAAAAAGATTTATGATATCACCTTAAGCTACTTACAAAGAATTGCACCACATAAATCCAATATCATCAGTTTACATACTGGAGATATTGGGATCTTTGACCAATATGCAATCACCAAACAAGTAAAATCCTCTTTTGGGAAAACCATTAATTTAAATAGTGGTGCTTATTTGATCATTGAACATACAGAAGCTTTGCATGTAGTGGATGTAAATAGCGGATTTAAGAGCGTTAGTAACAACCAAGAGGAAAACGCCTTACAAACGAATTTAGAGGCCGCAGAAGAGATCGCAAGACAACTAAGGCTAAGAGATATTGGCGGAATTATTGTCATTGATTTTATTGACATGAAATTGCCAGAAAATAGAAAAAAGGTACAAGAAGCCTTAGAAGGTTTCATGAAAACAGATAGGGCTAGACACTCTATCCTACCGATTTCAAAATTTGGCTTATTGCAAGCTACTAGACAAAGAATCCGACCAGAAGTTAATATCAATACCTCAGAAGACTGTCCTGCTTGTTCAGGCACTGGTACAATCACAGCCTCTTTGCTATTGGAAGATGAGATGGAGAAGAAGCTAGCTTACTTGGCCACACATGGTCACAATAAATTGACGATATTAGTACACCCTATCATTCACTCACATTTGACAAAGGGGATCTTTAATAGCATCATCAAGCGTTGGAAAAAGAAGTACAAATTAAAACTACAGTCTCAGGCTTCCAATACGAGTCACTTGGTAGAATACAAATTCCTAGACGATCAAATGGAAGAAATTAAATTGTAAAATAAATTATTTAGATTCAAATGTTTAAGACATTTTGATTTGTACTAGGCATAAAAAAAGACCCCGAAAATACGGGGTCTTTTTTTTATAGTCAATAAATACTATTTTATGATATAAGCTTCGTTTTGAATCAATTCCTTATTCACATCCATCTCTCTTTGAGGGATAGGTAGGATTAATTTTGAAGAGTTCCAAGCAATAGGTGATGTTGAAGTTCCTAAAGACTTCTTCAATCTCTGAGATTCAAATAAGTTATTTCCTTCAAGCGCTAATTCAGCAGCTCTTTCTTTTAAGATTGCATCTAAATCTAAAGTAACAGAAGTTAAATCTGCTAAGCCAGCTCTTTTTCTAATCATGTTGACATCCGAAAGTGGTGTTGCACCAACAGCAGTGTTTCTTCTGAAATTAGCTTCTGCTCTTGTTAAATACATTTCTGCTAAACGAATTACAGGCACATCACCAAAACGGTCTAAATGCTTTTGTGTATATCTGCTCCCGTCAATAACAAAAAATGCTCTTCTTACATCTGCTGATTCATAAATATTCAGATGTGCTGCAAAAATCCTCATATCACTTCTCCCAGCTGAACCAGGAAATGCAGCAATACTTCTTCCATAATAAGTATTCAATGAATTAGTTCCATCTTGATTGCTTACCTTAATATAAAATACATACTCATTTGGGGTAACACCATTGAAATTGACATAAGTAAACCAGTTATCCTTAAACTGAAGTGTTAAAGTCTTTCCACTACCTGCAATTACACGATTTGCAGCATCAGCAGCATCTTTATAATTCTCCATCGCTAAATACACGCGTGATAACTGAGCAGCTGCAGCCCATTTTGTTGCAAACTTCGTATTTGTTGAAGGTAGTAATGATTCTGCCTTTATTAAATCAGCAATGATTCTTTCATAAACTGCTTGCACAGTTGCTCTAGGTTTTGAATCTGATCCTGTAATTGGTGCTTTGGTTGCAGTTAAAACAATTGGAACACCTAGATTAACTGCAGGATTGCCATCGTTATAAGGCCTAGAATACAATTTCAACAATTCAAAATACATAGACGCCCTTAAAAACAAAGCTTGTCCTTCTGCTGATTGCTTTTTTGTTGTAGAAGAAACAATTTTATCTAGATTTTCTAATACATTATTTGATACGTTGATCGTATTGTAAGCAGCACTCCATGTAGAAGCAGCAAATGAATTATTTGTAGTCATACTTGCATTCCATGCTTCAACCAAACCTGCAAATGTACCTCTGAAATTGATATTTGTTCTATTTCCAATTAGGTCATTTAAGACCATCATGTCTCCTCCATAGGCTGCAGCACTTGAAGCTGCATCATAAGCACCCACTAAGGTTCCAGATACATCACCTTCAGTTACTAATGCTCTTTCAACTGGCATGCTTTGATATGGTTGCACATCAAGCTTTTTTTCACAACCTACCGCTATCATACCAATAGCAATAGATGCGAAAATTGATTCTTTGATATTTAAATTAAATATTTTCATAAAAATTGATTGTTATTAAGTTTAGAAACTAATGTTTACACCAACTAAGAAAGTTCTTGGTTGAGGCGGTGTATAAAAATCATTGCCTTTTGCAATATTAGAATCAAATGAGTCTGCATTTACCTCAGGATCCCAATAAGGATACTTTGTAATTGTTAACAAGTTTTGTCCAGAAACATAGATTCTTAATTTATCAATTTTGTATTTAGACAATTGCTTTGAATTAAAGGTATATCCTAATGATGCTGTTCTTAAACGAATATAAGATCCATCCACAATATAACGGCTACTTGCTTGAGATCCATTAACTGTATACAATCTAACACCTGGAATATTAGTGATATCACCAGGCTTCTGCCAACGTCCCATTTGGTCAATTGTGTTATTATCTTCGTACAACATACTTGCAGAAGAGTAACGACCCATACCATAAATATTGTTTTGATTTCCAGCAACACCATTAAAGAAAATAGTTGCATCGAACCCTTTGAATGAGAAATTGTTTGTTAAACCAAAAATCACATCTGGGTTTGGATCACCTGCCACAATTCTCTCAGCTTCATTGTAGTCATTAGTCGTTGTTTTATCCAAAGTTCCTCTTGCATTTTTTGTATTTTTATAGAACAATGCGTCTCCATTTGCAGGATCAACACCCGCGAATTCTGGCGTAAAAAATACCCCAATTGGATAACCTTCAACTACTCTATTCATGCTGCTAATTCCACCTTCAATGATTTGACCATCAATATCAGTCACTTTACCTTGATTCAATGCCACATTAAAGCTAGTTGACCATTTAAATGCACCAACAGTGTTTTGTGTATTCAATACAAACTCAAAACCCTTATTCTCTAAAGCACCTAAGTTTTTAACTATCGAATTAAAACCTGTTGTAGCTGGCACATTTACATTCAATAATAAATCAGTCGTATTTTTTACATAGTAGTCAATTTCACCGGTAATTCTATTATTGAAGAATCCGAAATCAAAACCTGCATCAAATTGAGCAGTGGTTTCCCATTGTAATTGATTATTCGCTAATTGAGTAGGACGTTGTCCACCAGTACCAGTATAACCAGCACCACCTGTATATAAACCTAATTGAGGGAAATTGCCAATCTCAGCGTTACCCACTATACCATAAGAAGCCCTCGCCTTTAAGAAACTTAAAGCTTCAAAATTTTTCAAGAATGATTCGTTAGACATGATCCAACCAGCAGAAATTGCTGGGAAGAAACCAGATCTTGAATCTTTACCGAATCTTGAAGATTGATCTATACGACCACTAGCAGCAACAATATACTTCTCGTTGAAAATATAATTGGTTCTTAAGAAATAAGATAAGAATCTAAAATCAGACTGAGAAGAACTACCACCAGTTTTATTGGCAGCACTTGCAATCTTTTGGTATGAATTGGATGGGAAATCAGTACCTTCTGTAAAGTTAAACTTTGATTGAGATTGTTGGTACTGCATACCAAAAGAAGAACTAAAATTATGAACTCCAGCAACTTTATTATAGTTGAAATAAGTATTTGTATTATAGTTTGTAATGAACGCACCTGTGTTTGTTCCAAGACCGTTAGAAGCTCTTGTTTGATTTCTTTGTGTCTCAGATCTAAAATAACTTTCCTCATTTTGACTTAAATAATCTAAACCAAATTCAGATTGAAAAGTTAAGCCTGGTAATAATTTTACCTTTACATAGGTATTACCAAATGTTCTGTAGACATCCTGAGAAAATGAACCATAATTAACTGACAATATTGGATTGTAGTATACTGGTATATTGACATCACCTGGAGGCGTTCCAGATTCTAAACCAGTATTTGGATCTAAAAATGGTGTCATTGGCATTAAAGCGATAGCTTGTAATGGGTTAGAGAAAGCATTGTCATCAGGTAGACGCTTATTTAGAGTTCTAGATAAGCTTAAAGAAATACCTAGATCTAACCAATTATTTGCTTGTTGGTCTATATTCAAACGTCCTGTAGTTCTGGTTAATTCATTACCAATCATGGTACCTCCCTGCTCTAAATGTTGAAAAGAACTAAAGAATTTTGTTTTATCACTACCACCTCTAATTTGTAAATCGGCTTGGCGGTAATGTCCTTTTTGGAATACACGATCCTGCCAATCATAGGTCTTTGCTGGATCTTTAGACCACTGCCCGTAACTAAAATAATCCATTACATCATTTTTAGCATAATTTACCCAACTAGTTGGATCATCATATGGAACACCATCACCATCATCAAGATATTTAGCACCTTCTATCAACAATTCAGCATATTGAGTAGAATTCAACATAGCTAAACGCTTAGTTGCTTCAGAATAACCTGTTTGTACGTTGAATGTGATTTGCGTTTTACCAGCTTTACCTCTTTTTGTTGTAATTAAAATCACACCATTCGCAGCACGAGATCCGTAGATCGCACCTGCAGAGGCATCTTTCAAAACTTCGATTGATTCGATATCATTCGGGTTGATATCAGTCAATGGGTTCATATCACCACCATAAGTACTGTTATCATTTGCAGTTACTGGAACCCCATCTAATACATATAAAGGTTGGCTAGATGCAGAGATAGAAGAGTTACCTCTTACACGCACTGTAACTGCTTGACCTAATTTACCAGACTGGCTATTAACGAATACACCCGCAGCTTTACCTTGTAATGCCGCGTCCACACTTGGTGTCGGCATATACTCGATATCCTTTCCTTTTACGCGGGCAATATTACCTGTTAATTCTTTTTTAATCAATGAACCACCAAATCCAGTAACAACTACTTCGGAAAGTGATTTTACATCTGATTTAAGTACAATTAAAAAAGATTTTGCATTGGTAGAAACCTGACGGCTTTCATAACCAATTGCAATAACTTCTAATACTTTGTTTGCTTGAACTGCAATTGTGAAATTACCTTGCGCATCAGAGTTTACCCCTGTTTTAGACCCTTTTACAAGTACACTCGCACCTGCAATTGGATTACCAGATTCGTCGGTAACCTTACCATTGACTGTTGTGTTTTGAGCTATTGCTACTCCAATCATTAGAAAGGAAGCAAGAAAACTCAATAGAAAAAATTTTTTCATCATAGATTTTATTTTTTTGAAAAAACCATATTGGATTAGTTGCAATTTAACAAAATTTTAGTCTTTATTGCATTTTTGTTAAATTTTGTTTTTATTATAAATTATTTTTATGAACAAAATAATTGAATATTATGTCTTTTACCTATTTACTTTATTGATAAGTAAAAACAGGCTTTTTCGGTAAATACGATGAAAGAAAAAGGGATTTCGGCCTATATTTACCCTATGAGTAAGTCAAAATCTGCCTTTTTTTGTACCAATTGCGGCTATGAATCCGCAAAATGGGTTGGCAAATGCCCAGCCTGTAATGAATGGAATACTTTCACCGAGGAAGTCATTGACAAAGGCAAGGGGAATACCCAAACTTGGGAGGATTATGCCTTGACTCAAAAAGGGACCGAAGTCATTGCGATCAATGAAGTACAAAGTCAATCAGAAAAAAGAATAGATAGCTCCGATCCAGAATTAAACCGCGTCTTAGGTGGCGGTATAGTTCTAGGTTCAATAGTGCTTGTTGCAGGAGAACCAGGCATCGGAAAAAGTACACTGTTTTTACAACAAGGTTTAATGATGAAAGATCAAACTGTTTTATACATCAGTGGAGAGGAAAGCATTCAGCAAATCAAAATGCGTGCCGATAGATTAAGCTTGGAGAATGATCATTTTTATTTATTAACCGAAACACATACACAAGCGATTTTTAAAGCGATAAAAAAATTAAAACCAACTGTGGTGATTGTAGATTCAATTCAAACACTTGAATCTAATTTAATTGATGCAGCAGCTGGAAGTATTTCACAAATAAAACAAACTGCTGCAGAGTTTCAAAGATTTGCAAAGGAAACAGGCACACCTGTTTTTTTAATTGGCCATATTACTAAAGAGGGTTCTATTGCTGGACCAAAAATTTTAGAACATATGGTGGACACTGTTTTGCAATTTGAAGGTGATCGTCATTATGCTTATAGAATGTTGCGTACTTTAAAAAATAGATTTGGTAGCACAAGCGAATTAGGCATTTACGAAATGACTGGAACAGGCATGAAAGTGGTAACGAATCCGTCTGCATTTTTAATTGCACAAAGAAACGATTCCTTAAGTGGAAGTACCATTGCAGCTGCGATGGAAGGCATGCGTCCATTGTTGATTGAAG
>JBIKJM010000077.1:0-6922 GCA_044360985.1 Sediminibacterium sp.
TTATAGTCCTCAAACCTGCCTGGATTCAATATGCCGCGCATATCAAAAATAAATCCACCGCCGTTTTCTGTAGTATCCGAAGGCAATCCTTTTTTATAACTAAAACTATTTATGGTAATCACCAATGGTGTTTTCTCGGTGGCTTGTATTGGAGTAAATCTGTCTAAGACTTCTTGGCCTACCATCCACTTTAAGATACCTGCAAAAACAGGTGTGTCTTTGTCTAATGTATAAACCTCCAAGAAACTTTTTAAATTTCTCAAACCCAATGGGATACTGGTTAAGAAATGCGCTTTACGTTCAAATAAGCCTCTAAATCCATATGCGCCCAAAACTTGTAACAGTCTTAATAAAACAAAACCATGGTATTGTTTTTTAAACAAAGTCGTATCAATGGTTTCGCCTAATACTTGTTCTGCCTCATTAATATAGTCATTTAGTAATCGCTCTTTCCAATCATTGGATAATTCAGCTTTTGCTTGCCATAACAAAGATGCTACATCATAAGGCAAACCGCCTTTCATCCCACCTTGGAAATCTATGAAAAATACTTCATCATTTTTAACGATAATATTTCTGCTCTGAAAATCACGGAACATAAAATAATTAAAATGACTATCAGACAATTGATCACTTAATAATTCAAACTCATTAATCAATGCTTGTTTGTCATAAGGATATTGTAAAGTATCTAAAAAATAATATTTGTAATACAACAAGTCCGTCAACACCGCGTGTTTACCAAATGTTTTTGAAGTAAGGCATCTTGAATAATCAAGCCCTTCACTTCCTTTCACTTGCAATTGCACCAAAGCTTTTAGACTCTTTTGAAATAACTGATACACTCTTTCCGTCTTACCTTCTCTTTCTAATACATCTAATAAAGAGTCAGCACCAAGGTCTTCTTGTAGATATATTTTCTGATCGGCACTCACAGCTAGCACTTTAGGAACAGGTAATCCTTTAGAGTGAAAATGCGCTGCAAAATAGATGAAGGTTTCGTTCTCTTTAACGTTCAAATTGAACGTGGCAATATAGGAATCAGCGCCTGCTTTGATTCTAAAATAAATTCGATCCCCCCCACTTTGCGGAATTTTCTCAATAAAATCCCAGTCCTTACCTGCGTAGGATATAAATATGTTTTTAATCGCTTCCTTGATTGCTTCCATGAACTTTGAATAGGGGGTTTTAATAGCAATAAAAGTAATTAATTATCTCCTACCCAACCAAAAAACCCAAAAAAGTACTAAATTCAAACAAATAACCCACTTATGAACAGACAAATAATGTCGTTAAGACAAGTAATGTTAATGCTGTTGCTCTCCTTTTTTTCAGTAGCAGCTATCGCGCAAACACAAAAGATCACTGGAACGGTAGTCGATAGTAAAGGTAGTGCCTTAGAAGGCGTTACTGTAAAAGTGCAAGCCACCAATGCTTTTACCACCTCTAACAAGGCAGGTGAATTCACCATCAATGCCAAAATAGACGACATGATTGAGTTTAGTTTTGTGGGCTTTGAAGGAAAGAAAGTGAAAGCAACTGGCGGGACATTAAAAGTTGTATTAAGCGCAACTACATCAGACCTTCAAGATGTGATTTTGGTAGGAAGTCGTGGTAATGGTCGAGCAAAGCTTGAGTCGCCAGTGCCTGTAGACGTGATCAAAATTTCAGAAGTCGCTATCAACACGGCAAGAATGGATTTAACATCTTCTTTAAATTATGCTGCCCCTTCTTTTAATTATAACAAACAATCTGGTTCAGATGGTGCAGACCATATAGATATTGGTACATTAAGAGGCTTAGGACCGGATCAGACCTTGGTTTTAATCAATGGTAAACGTAGACATAGCACTGCTTTTGTAGGTTTATTTGGTACAAGAGGTCGTGGAAATTCAGGGGTGGACTTGAATGGATTTTCTCAAGCTTCAGTGGATAGAATCGAAATCTTAAGAGATGGCGCTTCTGCCCAATATGGATCTGATGCGATTGCTGGTGTGATGAACATTATCTTAAGAAAAAATACCAACGAGTGGAATATAGTTACTGGCTTGGCTGGTTACTATGATAAAAAATTCAATACCTATCAACATAAGGATAAGAAAGACTACTTATACAGCAACCCAATTGATGGTGTTACAAGTGCAATTCAAGCCAACCGTGGATTTGACTTAGGTAAAAAAGGAGGATTCATTAATTTATCTTTTGATGTATTGGATCAAGGAAAAACTTTCCGTCAAGCGGCTAGTTCAGATATTGCAGACAAAGACGGTTTACCGACCAACACTTGGAGACAAGGTTTTGGAGATGGTTCTTTGAGTTCTTATGGCGCAATGATGAATTTAGAATTGCCATTGGGTGATAATATTAAGTTTTATGCATTTGGTGGCATGAATAACAAAAAATCAGACGCTTATGCTTACACAAGAAACTGGTCTGATAATTGGTATGCGAAAAAAAGTCGTTTCCCTGTAAACAGCGATGGTAGTTTGAAATTTGTTCCAGGGATCATGTTCCGTTCTGGTTCTGGTGATACAAGTTTTAATCCACGTATTCAAGCACAAATTCAAGACATCTCTATGGTGACTGGATTTTCCAAAGACAATAAAAATGGATGGAACTGGGATTTTAGTAATGCATTTGGTTACAATGATTTTCATTATTTTGGTGCAGGCACTTTCAATGCTTCTGATATTGGCAATATTACAAAAACGAATTTTGATGACGGCGGATTTAACTTCTTACAAAACACCACCAACTTTGATTTATCTAAGCAATATGGTACAGTAAACAACGGTGGTTTAAGAGTAGCATATGGCGCAGAATTAAGATATGAAGCTTACCGTATTAATAGAGGTGAAGTAGCATCTTATAAAGCTTATTCAAATAATTTTGGTTTAGAACAAGCACCTGGCGCACAAGGCTTTCCTGGATTCAGTACAGATGATGAAGTAGATGCAAACAGAATGGTAACAGGGTTGTATGGTGATTTGGAATACACCCCTTCTGAAGCATTTTTAATTACAGGTGCAGTTCGTTTTGAGAACTACTCTGATTTTGGTGCAGTGAGTACTTTTAAAACATCCTTCCGTTATAAAGTAACCAATAATTTTAATTTAAGAGGATCATTCAGTACAGGTTACCGTGCGCCTTCTTTACAACAAAAATATTTCAGCAATACCCTTACATCATTCTCTCAAGGCGGATTGGTTCAATCTCGTATAGCAAATAATGACGACCCCATTACAAGACTTGCTGGTATCCCAGCATTAAAGCAAGAGACTTCTAATAATATGAGTCTTGGTTTTTCTTGGAAACCAATGCAGGGCTTATCTGTTACAGTAGATGGTTACCAAATTAAGATGAAAGACCGTGTTGTTTTATCTGGATTATTTAGTGCAAGCGACCCTAATCTCCCTTCAGAATTAACTTCTAAGCTGAACACATTAGGTGTAGCTACAGCACAATTCTTTGCAAATGCAGTGAACACAACCAATACAGGAGTGGATGTAGTAATTGATTATCAAAAGAAACTCTCTGCTACAGAGAAAATAAAATTCTTATTAGTAGGAAATTTACAGCAGATCAATTTAGACAAAATAAATGTACCAACTTCATTACAAGATGACAAGTATACCACAGAATCATATTACACTTCACGTGCAAAATTTTTTACTAAAGAAATTCCAAGTACCTTCTTTAGTACTAGAGAAATTTATTTCTTAAAAGCATCGGCTCCAAGATCTAAGTTTTCATTTAATGTAGATTATACAAAAAATAAAATTAGTGTAGGTGCAAGAATTACTTATTTCGGCAATATACAATTAACAGGGTTTGGAGACCCAGACTATGATGGTATTTATCCAATGGTTACACCTGACGATCCAAGCATAGCTAATAATTCTTTGAATTTTATTGATGGAACATACATTCCAGAGATTTTCAATTACAGGGGCAAATTCACAACAGATATTTATAGCAATATTCAATTGAGCAAAAAAGTAACCTTCATCTTTGGTGCAGACAATATCTTCAATGTACACCCAGACTTTGCGGTGAATCCTCAAGCTAAATATTGGGCAGGTGACAATGAAACTGGTGGACCATGGGATGGTGTTCAAATGGGCTACAATGGTTTAAGACTATTTACCAAATTAGCTTTCCGATTCTAAATCGTATCGTTATAATGCAATAACTTTAAAGCCTCTCTATTTATTTAGGGAGGCTTTTTAAACCTATTTATTGTTCATAAATAAGCAGCTTTATTCATCACTGCTATTTATAATTCGTAAATAAATAGCTTTATTCGCGACTCCTAAAAACGTCGCTGCTCATAAACTATTTATTTACTTAAAATATGATTACATTTCATCTATTATAAAATGACGACAATGAAAAAAAATATTTTCAGTTGGGCAATGATCGCTTTGACGACTTTTAACGCATCTGCGCAAAATGGCATCGTTGTTTTTCAAACAGATTTTGGTAGCAAGGATGGTGCGGTGTCTGCTATGAAAGGCGTGGCTAGTAGTGTGAACCCTAATTTGAAATTATACGATTTAACACAAGAGATTCCCGCTTATAATATTTGGGAAGCCGCTTACAGATTGGATCAGACAGTGCCCTATTGGCCTGCAGGTACGGTCTTTGTTTCTGTGGTAGATCCCGGCGTTGGCACTGAAAGGAAGTCGGTGGTGGCTAAAACAAAATCGGGACATTATATTGTGACACCTGACAATGGCACGCTTACTTTGCTTGCTGCAAGTATTGGCATTGAATCCATGCGTGAAATTGATGAAGCAGTGAATAGAAGAAAAAACTCTGGCGCTTCTTATACTTTTCACGGCAGAGATGTGTATGCGTATACAGCTGCAAGGCTCGCTTCTAAAACAATTTCTTTTGAATCGGTTGGTCAATTGTTGGCACCAAAACCAGTTTTACTATCTTATCAAAAAGCAAGTCTTACCAACAATACATTAAAAGGCAATATCGATATCCTAGATATTCAATACGGCAATCTTTGGACCAATATTGGACAAGATCTTTGGAAAGCATTTAATGCACTTCCACATGCTAAAAATATAATCGTAGTAAAAATTTCCAATCAACAAAAATTAGTCTATCAAGGCGCTATGCCTTTTGAGAATACTTTTGGTGGCGTCGCAGTGGGCAAGCCCCTCGCCTACTTAAATAGTTTAATGCAATTATCCTTTGCGTTGAATCAAGGTAGCATGGCCGAGAAATTCAATATTGGATCGGGCCCAGATTGGACCGCTGAAATTGCTTGGGGAGATTATTTATACTGATGCTGATTGGTTTATAAACTCCGCTAACAAACTATGAAAATGATGCGTGCCTTGTTCGCGCTTGGTGGCATACCTTCCATGATGATAAAATCTTGAGCGGATACCTTGTTGTACATGCTCTACCACTTCTTCATCCTCTTGCTCTACGCTCTCTAATCCCGCACCTGCACCTGTGTCTAGCTTGCTTGCATCATACACAAAACTTAAGAAAGTGACTTTGGTATTGCCTGCATCAATCGGTGTGACAATGTTCAATGACAATCCCCATGGATAAAAATTAAACATCATATTCGGGAAAACCCAAAAATAATACGCAGCAATATTTTTTCCTGCATCCACATGTCCTGCTGGTAAATCAAAACAATGCTCCGAAGATTTAGAAGCACCAATTTGTAAATTGGAATATTTAAAAATATCTGTGGTATAATCCTTAAAATCTAAAAATGCATTGAGTCCTGGATGCACAAATGGAATATGGAATCCCTCTAAATAATTTTCACAATACAATGCCCAATTCGCTTTAATATAATAATCACTTGTTCTACTTGGATCATGTACTAATTTATCAATCGGTAAAAAACCAATACGCTCTTCCATCTCCTTAAAAAATAATTCAGGGCCTAATCCTTTTTTAAGTTGTGTAAATAATAAAGGACCCCATTTGTATAAAGGCAAATCATGCAAATGATTGTTCTCTGGAATAAAATTTTCTACTTCCTTAAACTCTGGCATGGAAATAAATTTTCCATCTAAATGAAAAGCCCTGCCATGGTATTTACAACGCAAATGTTTTAAACCAGTACATGGTTCGTACACCATTAAATTGCCGCGATGTGTACACACATTCGATAAACAATGTACGCCGCCCTCTGCATCTTTAGTAATCACCAAGGGCTCGTCGATATAATTTTCCAATAACCTAAACGGATGCGCATCCCCCACATTCGGCACCATCCCTGTATGACCAATATATTGCCAGCTAGGTGCAAAAATTTGCTCCTTGGCTTTTTCTAAACAAGCTGGCTCTAGGTAAAAGCTGGTATCGATGGTTTTAGCCCTCGCAATATTGGGATCAATAAAAAAGGTAGACATAGCAGGTGCATTTATACCCCCAAGATACAACATCAAATAGTACAATCCATTGGTAATGAAGGCTTAAAAATGAGTATAAATTTCTCCCTCAGTTTGATTAAATACTAAATTATTTAGTTAATATTGCTAATAAATTTAGCTAAATGGAATTTCAGGAAGAAGCATACGAACAAAAAACGGGTTATATGGGGGCTAAAAACTACCAGTCGGCGCAGGTTGTACAAGCCAATGCCACTGGATTTGGTGCGGCATCGGACGATTTTATGGAAAGAGGCATTGACCTCAACGAACAATTGGTGCGCAACAAACCTGCCACTTTTTTCTTTCGGGTCAATAGCGATGCCATGCTTGGTGCCGGGATTCATATAGGGGACACCTTGATTGTAGACAGAAGCATACAAGCAAGATCGGGCAATGTAGTAGTGGCTGTATTGAATGGAGAATTTTTAGTGCGTCGTTTACAAGTGCAGGAACATAGCATTAGTTTATTACCAGAAAATAAAAAATATGGTAGCATCCAAGTAGCG
>JBIKJM010000078.1:0-6912 GCA_044360985.1 Sediminibacterium sp.
TTGCACCTAATGTAGCAGTTGCTGCAATAAATGAAGGTGTTTGAATGCCTACAAGTTGTTGTGATTTTAATTCTTGGTATTTTGTAAGTAAGGTAGCGAATGCAGCATAGGCATCTGGAACTCTAATTAAAGTTGCATTTATTTTTTGTTTTAATTGCTGCTGCTCGCTAATGATGATAATCGAAGCGGCTGTAGAATATAAAAATGCCTCATATTTTGGGTTAGCTAAAAAAGAGATTTGACCAGCACTGGCTTCCTCAATTTTACCAAAATTATTAACAGTGACAGATGCATCACCTTCAATTTGACCTTGAATCATCATTGCAATCTGTTGGGCACTAAATTCTAGCATATCTTGCATTATTTATATGAATTGCGGGTTACTCACTCAGTGAACAAATGTAAAATTTTTTAACTGGGGTAGAAAGACTTTCGACAATTAATGCGTTTTGCACCTCAGAAATGGTTGAAATTCCGCCTTTTTTTAGCAAAATATGGATATTCTCACTGTCATTCTTGTATAAAGTATTGCTTGTTTCACCTTTAAAACAAAGGAAAGCTACAGCTTTATCATCCACATTGAACCTTGCTTTTGTAGCTGTTAAAGCTTGATTTAAAGCAGTATCTGTAATGGGTTCTGATTGCAATTGACATTTGTAAATTTTTCTATTCAATAATCTATTGCACAATAAAGATAAAATTGGATCCGAATGCGTTTGCCATTTTTTGATGGCATACATAATATCTGTATCATCTAATTGACAATAAGCTGATAAATCAATTTGCTCAATTGAGGTAAATTCATTGGATAAAAAATAATCTAAAATTCCGCCAATGGCAATACTACTATCTTTTGCTTTTGTCAATTGCTTAGCTCTTTGAATAATTTTAACCAACATATTCTCTGCAGCAATCACTGTTTTGTGTCGATAAACTTGCCAATACATCAGCCTTCTGGATACTAAAAATTTCTCTACACTATTCACTCCTTTTTCTTCTACTAATAAAATATTGTCCTTAACAGTTAGCATTTTTAAAATGCGCTCATAGCCTACTACGCCTTCACTTACGCCAGTGAAGAAACTATCTCTCGATAAATAATCTAACCTATCCACATCAAGCTGCCCACTAATTAATTGATGTAAAAAGGTTTTAGGATATTGGTTGGTAAAAATTTGAATCGCCATGGTTAATTGACCATTCAATGCAGGGTTAGGATCTGCGTTGAGATGATTCATGATTAACAAAGAAAGCGCCTCATGGTGCACGCCTTTTAATAATACATTTTCTAATCCATGTGAATAAGGGCCATGGCCAATATCATGCATTAAAATGGCTGCTTTTGCTGCTTGAGCTTCTTCGGAACTAATCTCAATGCCCTTATCTCTTAGTTCATTGATCGCAATACACATTAATTGATAGGCGCCCAGTGAATGGTGCAGTCTTGTATGCACGGCCCCAGGATAGACTAGTTGCGCTAATGCCATTTGTTGGATCCTTCTTAATCTTTGAAAAAAAGGATGGTTAAAAATGGCAAATATCAACGGGTCATTGATCGTAATAAATCCATGAACTGGATCGTTTATCATTTTTCGAGTCAAAAATTCCATAGGCTAAATGTGTTGACAAAGGTACGAAATGTGAATAACTCCTGCGATTTATTTAAATAGCTACTGTACCAAAAAACTATCTTTGTAAGACAGCTTAATGAAGGTAAAACCTACTTAAAATAGCCCAATTTTATGAAAATCACACAAGGCACTTTAGATAAATTAGAAGATATTTTAGGCGAATCTGAATATGTAGTAAGATACGAGCGTGGCAATTTCCAGAGCGGCTGGTGTTTACTTGAATTCAAAAAAATCGTGGTTTTAAACAAGTTTTTAAATTTGGAAGCTAGAATCAATACTTTACTTGAATTGATTCCGCAACTCACCATTGAATTTGATAAGTTGACGCATGATTCACAAAAACTATATGAGGAAGTGAAGCGTATTGCATTGACGGAAGCATAAAATTTAACCCTACTAATTTTGTTACGTATCACCATTCTAGGATCAGGCACCAGCACTGGGGTTCCCCTTATTGGATGTGTATGTCCTGTATGTAATTCAGACGATCCCAGAGACAATAGATTAAGAACAAGCATTAAAATTGAATCCGATACCACTTGTATTATTATAGATACGACGCCAGATTTTAGGTATCAAATGCTTCGTACAAAAACAACGCATATAGATGCGGTGGTATTCACCCATCCCCATAGAGATCATTATGCAGGATTGGATGATATCAGGCCTTTTAATTTCTTCTCGGGTAAATCAATGCCAATCTATGCGAATGCCATTACGCAGGTAGCCATTCAGCGCGATTTTTATTATGCATTTGAAGCCGATAAAGAGGCAGGTTTGCCAGAGATGCAATTGCGCACCATTGATCATAAAACGCCTTTTAAGATTGGTGATATTGAATTAACACCGATTGAAGTCATGCACCGTGATATGCCTGTACTAGGTTTTAGAATGGGGGACTTTACCTATATCACAGATGCCAATTATATTTCGGCAGAAGCGATGGAGCAAATAAAAGGGTCCAAAGTCCTCATCCTAAATGCACTACGTCCTAATGCGCATCCCACACATTTCACCTTATCCGAAGCCATTGCATTGACGCAGTCTCTAGATATACCACAAACTTATTTCACCCATTTTAGCCATCAGATTGGCTTACACGCTGAGGTGGATCCAAGTTTGCCAAATGGCATTGGAATGGCATACGATGGGATGGTGATTGAAGTATAGACAAACCAAGTATTTTTACGCATTTTTTGCATCTTGAAAAAAAATAGGTTTGTTGAAAATCGCCATGCAATTTGATTGGAAATCCTATTTCATATTTACTTCAAAAGAGCAAAAAGGCATTGTAGTCCTTGGTTGTATTTTATCTTTAAGTTTATTGTTGCATTATCTATTACCAACAACATCTGCTAATCAGGGTAATTTTTCAAATTCCAAAAACAAACCTGTAAAGGTTTTTTATTTTGATCCAAATTCGTTGGATAGCATGCAAGGATTCCAACTGGGATTCTCCAGCAAACAAATGCGTACACTGTATCGTTATCGAGAAAAAGGAGGAAGGTTTTATAAAAAAGAAGACCTATTAAAATGGTATGGTGTATCTGAATCTCAAGCAAAGGCCTTACTTCCTTGGGTTCGAATTAAAGCAATGGATTCTAATCATGCCTATCAACAAAATAGAAATCGAAAATGGGAAAAGTATGCCCCTGAGCAAATTGATATCAATCATCCTAAAGCATTGGATTGGATTCGAGTCACTGGTTTGCCTGCATATAAAGTGAAACGAATTTTAACCTATCAAAAATGGACGGGCGGTTTTACGAGTGTGCAAGGGTTAAAGAAGGTATACGGCATCACTGATTTTGATTTTCAAATGATCTACCCCTATTTAAAGTACCAGCCCATTAGTTCTAAAAAAATGGCCTATCAAACGATGCGTTATGAGGATTGGATGGCACTTGGCATATTTGATGAAAGGGCTGTTTATAGGATTTTAAAGCTTCGAAAAGAAAAACAGGGTAGGTTAACTTGGTCGGAAATGGTGATTCAGTTTGACCTTACAGAAGCAGAGGCAATGGTGTTAAAAAAAAGAACCAATCTGAGTGATTGACTCAGATTGGTTTTCTCGGTTTGATTTTTTCAGTTTGATTTTCTCAGATTGGTCTAAATAGCTATGCCAAATAGTGTAGAAAACTTACTTGTGCTTGAAAATTTGATTCACAGCACCACCTAACATTGGGAATTTTTCTTTTACAAATGCAGCAATGGTTTCAATAGATTGCTTTGCTTGCTCTGGTGTAACACCTGCTTCTTTTACTAAACGGTCAATTAATTCTTGCATAAATTTATTTTTAAAGTGATTATTTATTTTACTTAAGCTACTTTTAAAGTGCTTATTTTACTTTTATCAAACATGTCTTTTGCATAAGCTAAAGTCACATTAAATACTTTGGTGTCTGTGCCCGGAAGTTCAAACATCGCTTGCGTAAATAAACTCTCGCAAATGCTTCTTAACCCTCTTGCACCAAGCTTATATTCCATTGCTTTCGCAGTAATGAAATCAAAAACTTCTGGGTCAATTGAAAGCTTGATGTCTTCTATCGCAAATAATTGTGTGTATTGCTTGATCAATGCGTTCTTTGGTTCTGTCAAGATACTTCTTAAGGTCTCAGCGTCCAATGGTTCTAAGTGTGTTACAATTGGAAGTCGCCCTAGCATTTCTGGAATTAGACCAAAAGTTTTTATATCCTGCGCATTCACAAAGCGTAATAAATTTTTACGTTGTAATTCTTGCTCATCTTTGTTCACACTAAATCCAATCGCATTGGTATTGATTCTTCTTGCAATGATTTTATCAATGCCATCGAATGCACCACCACAAATAAATAAAATATTCTTGGTGTCTACTTTTATCATTTTTTGATCAGGGTGTTTTCTTCCACCTTGAGGAGGTACCAATACCTCTGTGCCCTCAAGCATTTTTAATAAACCTTGTTGTACGCCTTCTCCACTTACATCTCTTGTGATAGAAGCGTTGTCACTTTTACGTGCGATTTTGTCAATTTCATCGATATAAACAATTCCTCTTTGCGCTGCTTCCACATCATAGTCGCAGTTTTGCAAAAGACGCGTTAACATGCTCTCCACATCTTCTCCAACATATCCCGCCTCTGTGAATACGGTGGCATCCACAATAGCAAAAGGCACATTTAATAGCTTAGCAATGGTTTTGGCAAGTAATGTTTTACCTGTACCCGTTTCGCCAATCATAATCACATTGCTTTTTTCTATTTCAACATCATCCTTAATAGTCGTTGGTAGGTTAATGCGTTTAAAGTGATTGTATACCGCAACACATAGTATTTTTTTTGCTTCATCCTGGCCAATAATATACTGGTCCATAAACTTTTTAATAGCAATAGGCTTTTGTACTTTGAGGGTACCTGCTTTTCCAGCTTCCTTTTTTTGATGAAATTCTTTGTCTACAATTTCATGAGCATGCTCAATACAGTGTTCGCAGATATGACCATCTTGTCCAGCAATTAGGATTTTTACTTCTTCTCTGCTTCGGCCACAAAAAGAACATTGTATATTTTCTGTTTTACTCATTTTCATTTTAAGCAATTTATGAAGGGCTATAGGTTATAAGCTCTTAGCAATTTTATCTACGATTCCGTATTCAACAGCCTCTTTGGCATTCATCCAATAATCTCTGTCAAAGTCAGCCATAATTTGCTCTATAGATTTACCACAATTCTTTGCTAAAATTTGCGCACCTAATTCTTTTGTCTTTCTAATTTGTTCTGCTTGAATTTCGATGTCTGCACTTGTAGCTTGAAAATAGCCACCTAAACTCGGCTGATGAATCATGACTTCGCCATGAGGGAAAATAGTACGCTTCCCTTTCTCACCCATGCTCAACAAGATAGAACCCATACTTGCTGCTAAGCCCATACAAATGGTATGCACGGGACTCTTAATTAAATTCATTGTATCAAACATGACCATCCCGCTTGTCACCACGCCACCTGGGCTATTGATATAAAAATGGATTGGTTCTCCTGGCTTATCTGCATCCAATAATAAAAGTTTTGTAACAATCTCTCTTGCAGACTTATCATCCACTACACCCCATAAATAAATGGATCTTTTTTCAAAAAAGATTTGCTCCATTTTCTTATTCAAAAAAGAGGGTGCATTATCTTCTTTTTTATCTTCTCTGTGTTCTTCCTCTTCTTCCATTAAAAAACGATTACTCAGTATCATATAAACAGTTTAAATTAGTATAATTATTTCTTTAATTTTCTTGGGTTAGTTAACAATACTTCGTCTACCAAACCATATTCCTTGCCTTCTGCAGCAGTCATCCAGAAATCTCTATCACAATCTTTAGCTACCAATTCCACATCCTTATGAGTATGTGTGGCAATGACTTCGTATAGCTCGTGTTTTAATTTCTTAATTTCTCTTGCAGTAATTTCAATATCAGATGCTTGTCCTCCAATGGCGCCACTAGGTTGGTGTAACATAATTCTACTATGTCTTAGTGCGGTTCTTTTACCTTCTACACCAGCACATAATAAAATGGCACCCATACTTGCAGCCATGCCTGTACAAATGGTGGCCACGTCTGGACTGATAAATTGCATGGTATCATAAATGCCCAATCCAGCGTATACACTACCACCTGGACTATTGATATACATTTGAATGTCTTTTGTGCGGTCGGTACTTTCTAGAAATAGCAACTGCGCTGTAACAATATTTGCCACATAGTCATTGATGCCTTCTCCTAAGAAAATGATTCTATCCATCATCAAACGGCTAAACACATCCATACTTGCTACATTCATTGGTCTTTCTTCAATAATATAGGGTGTCAAATTAGTCACACTATTTTGATATTGATGCAGACTATTACTTCCGATCCCTCTGTGTTTGATCGCGTATTTTTCGAATTCTTTTCCTATGTTCATAATTGCTTTTTTCAGATTGTAAAGGTAAAACCTATTCTTCTAAGCTATTGCAAAAAGAGTGCCAAATTTGGGTCAAAACAAGGGGGAAGCACAAAAGCCCCCGAAATGGGGGCTTCAAAATCATTTTTACTTCCAAAATTGGACTAATTAGTGCTTGTGGTTATTCAACAAATCTGCAAATTTTTCTGCTGCGATTGGTTCTTCTTTGGAAGTCACTTCTGCTTCTAAAGCGTTGAATAATTTATCTGTGCTAATTCTGTGGTAACTATCTTCTACAAATTTTCTGTCTTGCATCATACGTGCAGCATAGTCCTCTAACCATTGGTCGTTGTCACCCAATGCACCTAATTGGCCACCCA
>JBIKJM010000079.1:0-6814 GCA_044360985.1 Sediminibacterium sp.
CCTTTAGAACAAGCGAATGTCATTCGGAATATTTTATTTAGCTATTATCAAATTAAAGGTGTGGAAGTTGGTTATGAAAATCCAGAAGATTTTTTAGTATCCTCCCCACTTCAATCTAAACCAGGAAACGCATTTGCGAATTCCTTGATCTATGCAGAATTATGTCAACAATTAGAAATTCATGCAGAATGGATCAATATTCCAAAGCAATGTATTCTTGCCTATTTCAGTGCAGACTGGGAGCCGCATGAAATTGTACCAAATCCTCAAGAATTTATTCAATTTTATGTCGAAGGCACATCCGGGCATCCTTTTTCTCAAAAAGATATGGACCAATATTTTTTAAGGCACAATATTGAGCCCAAAACAATTTATTATAAGCGCCTCTCCAATCAAAGAGTGATTAAAAAAATGATCCTTGAATTTGCAAAGTGTTTTCAAAGTCCAACACTACAATTCAAGCAAGATGATTTAATTGAATTGGCCAAATTATTAGACTAAGTAATTTATTTTAACCTAGTGGATATAAAGGACAAAGTCTAGTCCTTTATTGATCTAGTATGGAGCCTGTAAAACCAAAAGGGAGTATATGGGAAGCGGATGGTATCAACACCACCTTTCCTGTCTTTCCAGCCAAAATAAGCTTGATTGGGGCCTTATATCTTATTTCATAATCTAATAAGGATTGTCGGCACATACCACAAGGTGATAATGGATGATCTGATGCAACACCATTCGGTAAATAACTGATGGCCATTGCTTGAATGGTTTCATTCGGAAATTGACTTCCTATACTATTTAAAAGTGTTCTTTCTGCACAAATACCTACTGGATAGCTTGCACTCTCTTGATTGGATCCTATAATAATTTGACCATTTGATAATCTTGCAGCTGCGCCCACTTTAAATTTTGAATAAGGAGCAAAAGCAGTGTCCACTGCTTTAAAAGCAGCATTTAATAAAACTAAATCCTCCGCACTTAAAGCTTCTTTCGCATCCAATTCTTCATATTCGAATTCGAATTTTTTTTGCATGCTTTTTATTTTATCAAATTAAAGAGCCTATTCCATCTAATGGATTGACTATAACTAAACCAAATCAAAGCTGCGCGACCAACAATATGGGTCTCAGGAACAAAACCCCAATAGCGACTATCTTGACTTCGATGACGATTGTCTCCCATCATCCAATAATAATTTTCTTGAATGGTATAAGTATTCGTTGCTTTACCATTGATATAGTATTGACCATTTTTTGTCGTCAATTTTTGTTGCTCATACCCTTCAATGATTCTTCTATAAAGTTCAATGCTACTATCATTCAATGGCACTTGATCCCCTTTTTTTGGAATACGTATTGGTCCAAAATTATCTGCAGTCCATGGAAAATGAGCAATATCATTTGGGAAAGTATAGCCCACATTTTGATCTTCAAATAAGACAACGGATTTTACATTTGGTAATTTTTTTAAACTTAAAGCAGCTGCAGCAGTTAGATTTAATTTAAAAGTATTGGGTTGGCCTTCTACAAATTGAAAATCAGAGGTCGCTTCATTGATATTAATTCCTAAACTATCTTGAATGAAATCTTCTGCTAAAGGTCTGCCATCCGTTTCTACCATATATTCTGTCTGCATAAACGGCGCCACCAGTGCTGGTGCACCATTCACCCATAATTGACTTTTTTTAATCTCAATGACATCGCCAGGAATACCCACACATCTTTTAATATAGTTATCAGTCTTATCCATTGGATGCACTAAAATTGGATAATCAGCCTGTAATTTTGCTCGATCATTATTATATTGAGGACTTCTTAACACATCATAATAAGGAATCTTTGAACCGAATTCTGGCAGGTTGATGATGGTATCCCCTGCTGGAAAATTAAAGACAACCACATCGTTTCGATTGACATCTCTTAATTTTGGGAAACGTTTATAATCTAACTGAATCCATTTTAAATAAGAAGGGGTTGTTGGCGCAGCAGGCAAAGTATTGTGTACAAAAGGAAAGGACAAAGGTGTTTGTGGAATTCTTGCACCATAAGTTACTTTGTCAACGAATAAAAAATCATTCACTAATAAAGTCTTCTCCATACTCTCTGTTGGAATCACATAAGCTTCAAATAAAAATGTTCTGATCATCGTTGCAGCTACAATGGCAAAAACGCCTGCATCCACCCATTCTCTCGAAGCTGGTTTATGATAATGTGCTAAAGCTGCATCACCATACCATTGTTCTTTTTTAGCTAACCCTAGATAAGGTAAATATAAAAAAGGGATAAACACCGTTAATGTATGATGGATTAAATTCACTCTCTTGAAATGCATTACAAAGAGTATCGTAATCCATAGACTTACAAATTGACCTACAATTGGAATGAGTTGTATCCAAAACCAAATTTTTGGAATCTTACAAAGTTGAACCACTTCCCAAGTATTGTATATCGGGATAATGGCCTTGCTTGCAGGTACGCCTGCTTTTCTCAACATGGTATATATACCAATGTGCCAGCCCAACCAATAAAGGATAAAAAGGATCATGCCCATAATCATAGAATTAGATATTACAAAAATATCCCTTTGTAAGGGATATTATATAAATTATTTATTAGCTGTACTGCTGCTGTTTAAATGGTCAAAAACAAGGATTTAGCAACTACTTATATTGCTGTAACACTTCTTTCACCAATTTCACTGAACGGCTTACATCAGGAATGGCCAATGCAGTTAAATTAGGAGCATAATGCATCGGTGCATCTGCACTAGTGATTCTTCTGATAGGCGCGTCTAAATAGTCAAACCCTTCCTTTTGTATACGGTAACTTAGTTCAGATGAAACTGAAGCAAAAGGCCATTGCTCTTCAATAATCACCAAACGGTTGGTTTTTTTAACACTCTCTAATACCGTCATCCAATCTAAAGGGCGAATGGTTCTTAAATCAATCACTTCTGCACTAATGCCTTCTTTTTCTAATTCATCTGCAGTGGATAAAGCAACCTTCATCATTTTATTGTAAGAGACAATCGTAATGTCTCTACCTGGACGCTTCACGTCCGCTTTCCCTAATGGGATATAATATTCTTCTTCTGGCACTTCACATTTATCTCCATACATCACTTCACTTTCTAAGAACATGATTGGATCTTCTTCGAAACGTATTGCTTGTTTCAATAATCCCTTTGCGTCATATCCATTCGAAGGCGATACCACTTTAATACCTGGGATATTCGCTAAATAACTTTCAAAAGCTGTGGAGTGTTGCGCACCCAATTGACCAGCACTTCCATTAGGCCCTCTCATGATGATTGGACAACCAATTTGACCACCACTCATTGCCAACATTTTGCTGGCTGTATTTAAAATTTGATCTAATGGCAAAACAGCGAAATTCCATGTCATGAACTCTACAATAGGTCTTAATCCGTTTTGTGCAGCACCCACTGCAACTGCAGTGAATCCTAATTCAGAAATAGGAGTATCAATGACCCTTTTTGGTCCAAATTCAGCCAACATACCTTGACTTACTTTATATGCGCCATTGTATTCAGCTACTTCCTCCCCCATTAAAAAAACGCGCTCATCTCTTCTCATTTCTTCATTCATCGCTTCCCGTAATGCTTCTCTAAAGGCTATTGATCGCATGTAAAAATCGTTTTAATTTTGAAAAGCAAAAATAGCATTTTATAAAGGAAAAAAGTAAGATTATTCGCAAAAAAAATCCCCTCCCGAATAACGGGAAGGGATTTTTAACTAACCCATCTGAGTAGGTTTAAAACACGTTATAAGCAAAGCTAACATAGTACAACCCACCAATTTGTGGACTACCATGTGCTGTATTGTAATAAGTGTTCATAATATTTGTACCACCTAATTTAATCAATGACTTCATTGAAGGTACTTTGTAAGTTAAAACAGCATCCAATGTATTGAATGAAGATACTCTACCTACGCCAAATGTTCCTTCGTAATTAAAGCTGTCTTGGTAACGATAGATTGCACTAAATCCTAAACGATTTTTAAATGCAAAACCACTGTTATTTAATGATACATTCGTTCTCATTTTAGGAGTGTTGAAGTAAGAAACAAATCCTGCTTCTAAATCACCAATTTGATCACCATAAATGCTACTAGATACTGAGAAGTTTGCAGGTAAAAGATAGTCTAATGAAAGCCCCCATCCAGAAGTCTTCACTTTTTGTTTAGAGTTAGTAGAGATTGAATAAGCAATACGAGTACTTGAACTCAATAGCTGAGCTGGGATAGGCGCTGCTGCGTTTCTAGCTTGTATTACAGTTACTCCACTGATGAAGTTTTCATATTGACCAAAATAGTAATAGAAATCGATCAATAATTTTTTAGCTACTAAACCCTTATAACCAACTTCGAATGAATTCATTGACTCAGGCTTGAATTCTGAGAAAGATTGTACCTTAAGTAAAGAAGGATTTGGAGCATTTGCTAAAGCTGAAGCACCAAAAGCGGTCACACTTGCTAAAGTATACGCAGGGTTCGTATCGAAATTATAGAACTTTCTTAATTGTGGTAATCCCCCCATTAATCTTGTTCCTCCTCCTACCAATAAATTAATCCATTGGTTTTGAGTAGTTGGGAAACGGTAAGCTGTTTGATAAGAAACACGTAAATTATGATCTTCTTTTAATTTAACAACCATAGACGCTCTAGGTGTAAAACGACCTTTGAAGTTTTCATTCTTGTCATAACGACCAGAAAATGAGAATTTTAGTAAATCACCAAAGAAACGCTTAGACAACTGTGCATATGCACCTGTCTCATTGATCGTAATATTTCCAGCTGTATCCGCAAACAAAGTACCTTGAGAATTCAATATAAATTGTCTTGTACTTGCACCTACTAATAAATCAGCACTATGTTTTTCTAAACCAAGTGCTTCTGTTAAATTGTATTGACCCTCGGCTGCACGCATAGAAGTTTTTTCTAAAAACATCGCACCACCTTGAGAAATTGGGGTGTTTACTACAGATTGGAATATTGCATTATTACCAAGGTACCCAGTTGGTCTTCCAATATCAGCCTGCGATCTAGCACCTGCATGTGCAGCTTGTTCACTCGCACCTTTACTTAATAAATTTGTATAAGTACCGGCATATGTTGGAAACCAAACATTACTAGCTTTCCATTTTTCATTGAAATATCGTGCAGCAATTGTCGAGTTAAAAGAAGCCCCAGAATTTTCTAAAGTTGTATAAGTTCTAAAAAACCAGTTTCTAGCCTTTAATTCTAATTTATACTGTCCCATGCTAAAATCCTTAATTGAATAACGGTCACTTCCTGTATACACCGTATTTCCAGAACCATTGTAGGCAGAAAATGATGCTTCTACATTATCATTGATTTTGTAGTGGAGAGACCCTTGGAATTTTACGTTCAATGCAGTTGGATCTACCACATCTTGTTCGGCATATCCAGTTCTACTTACGTTTAAATTATTATAGTGCCCTCTAATATCACCATATAACAATGCTGCAAAAGGAACTAAACCCTGAGTTTTTTTATCAGAATTTAAGAATGCACTATAAGTTTCAATAGTATTAAAAGATGGAAGAAATGAAGCATTTTGAAGATCAGCTAAAGCAGCTGCACTATTAACACCATAAAGTGGATTTAATTGGGCAAGGATTCCGTCTTTTATTGGCTTTAGAAGCTCATTAGTTATATTAAGTGTTGTTTCGTCACCATAAAAATTCACACCATCGTAGTTAGGATCAGTTAATCTTGTACCACCAATGGTTTGACCATTTGGACTTCCAGTTGTTCTTGAATAGTTTTGAGCACTATTCGCTCTCCAGTCATCCGCTTCTGTGAATTGCATGCTGACTTTATAAGCAAAACGATCACCTATTTTTTTAGCATAACGCACTGTCCAGTCTTTATATGGTGCTAATGGACGTTGTTTGTTATCAACATGGTTCATACCTTGTTTTACTTGGAAACTTAAACCTTGGTATTTAAATGGATTTTTGCTGTTAATTAAAACAGTACCATTCATACCACCTTGACCATACAAAGCAGAAGAGGCACCTGGTAATAATTCAATATTATCTACATCTAATTCTGTTAAACCAATGATACTAGCCACTGAGAAGTTCAAACCAGGTGCTTGGTTATCCATACCATCTACAAATTGATTTAGACGGCTGTTACCACTACCATTGAAACCTCTTGTACTTATACTCTTAAAAGTTAAACTGGCAATGTTTACATCCACCCCTTTTAAAGTACCCAATAAATCATAATAGTTAGATACAGGTGCATTCTTAATTGTAGCATTGCTAATTCTTTCAATTGTTACTGGAGACTCTAAAATACGCTCCGCAACTCTTGAAGCTGCAACAACAACTTCAGAACCTAAAGTGTAAGATTGCTTTAAACTCACATCCACTTTAGATGTACCTGCATTCACCACCTGCTCTTGGTTTTCAAAACCAACTGAGCTAAAAACTAATGTATAAGGTGTTTTTTGAGACACATTTAATTTGAAAGTTCCTTTGTCATCCGTGAAAGTACCAGCGGATGTGCCTTTCACTGTAACTGATACTGCAGCAACTGTTTCACCAGTAGTTGCATTTTTTACAGTTCCTGCGATTGTTCCTGCATTTTGAGCCATTGCACTAATTGCTGTAAAAGCAACTGCACAAAAAAGACCAAAACGAGTTAATAATCTTGTCATAAATAATTGTTTTAAGTTGAATTGTATGGCAAAATACCAAATTGTTAGCAAATCAGAAAAAAATATCAAAATACTGTTAAAGTTTTTATTTTCGTGGAATG
>JBIKJM010000080.1:0-6700 GCA_044360985.1 Sediminibacterium sp.
CAGCAATGCAGAGACTCCAACCTATAATCTTGTGGTGGATCTAGATGTCAGTGCAGATAATAAAACGCAGATTGATGTCATTATTGATGAATTAACAGGTGATGTGATTAGAGCAGTAGGAAATGGACGTATTAAAATTAGAGCTGGCAATATAGAACCACTCACCATGCGCGGCAAGTACAATATCGAAAGCGGAAAATATGATTTTAATTTCCAATCTTTTATAAAAAAGCCATTTGAACTTATTCCAGAGGCAGGCAACTTTATTGAATGGACAGGCAACCCATATGAAGCAGATATTCATATAGATGCAAGGTATACCGCAGAAAGTGTGAGTTTAAATGAATTAGTGGGGAACGCTAATTTTAGCAATGCTGTAAAATCATACCGAGGCAATGTATTTGTAATTGCTGCATTAAGAAATAAATTAGCAAGACCTGATATTCAATTCACCTTAGCCTTCCCTCCTGGAAATCCTATCAGCACGGATAATGAGTTTTCTCAATTTATTTCAAGACTAGAAAGGGATGACAATGAAATTATCAAACAGGTTTCATTCTTAATTGTATTCAACTCTTTTGCACCAGTTGGTTTCAATACTGGTAATAGCAACAATGCCTATAGCGTGACCACCATTGGGATCAATTCTATTTCACAATTATTGACAAAGGAAATCAATAAATCTGTAACCAATTTATTGAATAAAGTGACTGGTGATCAAAGTCTGCGATTTGATATAGGCTCAAGAGTATACAATAGTGGTAATTTATTAGACCCTACAGGATCTGGGATTGCGATTAATTCAAATAAAATTGACCGACAAAGAGTCAATTTAAAACTTGGCCGAAGCTTTTTTAATGATAAAGTGATTGTCAATTTAGGAGGTGATTTTGATTTTAATTTAAGGGCTGCTTCAAATATTGAAAACAATAATTTTCAATGGTTGCCAGATCTAAACATTGAATTCGTCTTAACCAAGGATAGAAAACTAAGAGCCATTGTCTTTAACAGAAATAGTTTAGATATCATTGGTGGCAATATGGGAAGAAGAAATCGTCAGGGCGTCAGTATCTCCTATCGAAAAGATTTTGAAAATTTTATTTTTTAGGTAAAATTGGCATTGGGATCTTTTGACAATTTTTAAATCGATAGACATAAAAAGTTCTCAGTACCACTCCCCTTTCTTGTATTTGAATACGGTCGGTTTGACCCATTTTTTCAAAATAGGGTAAAATTAAATTAGTAGGATTGAATGGTAGATTCGAGGGTTGTATAAAGTAAGCATCCTGCCCTAATTGCAAACTAGGTTGATCTAGATTGAGCCAGGCAAATTTATGCACATCTTCAATCGCTCCTATTGCAATTACTTGTTTTTGGATAGGTCTAGCAGTATAAAATAAAATATGCCCCGCAGGAAACCATTTAGAGACGATAATAGGCGCTTTAGCAAGCATGATGTCTTTCTTTTCATCTTGTTCAGCAAGAGTCTTAAATTCAGCACTAAATTGCGTCCAACCAGTAACATCATTGATTGGATTATACTCCCCTAAATTTTCCTGGTTTTTTGACCCTAATTGAACCGGAAAAACATGCACCAATCCTATAAATCCAATGACAAGTAACACAAAAAATCCCAAAGCCCATTGAATTAACCTTGGAAAAAGAGCAGTGGAAACTTCGGACCAATAGATCCCAGCTAATAAAAATAAAGCAATAAAACCTGGACCTGTCCAATGAGGTAAGGTAGGATTAAACAATGCAATGCTCCAAAATAGCCCAATCAAAGGAAGACTCAGCCATAGCAATAAAGTGACTATTTGAGCCGAGTAATTTTCGGATTTATCTTGATTTTGAACAATTGCCTTTAATTTTTTGAATCGAATCAATGGTATCAGACAACTGATATAGACCAAAGGATTTTGATAAAATATTTCTCCCGCAATTTGTTGTAACAAACTTGCAACTTGAATGCCAGAATGTAATACCCGCTTTGAATGAAATGTATAGGTAATAAAATCATTGTCAAAATTCCAATACACAATAGGGATCAATGCAGCTAATGTAATGACTACTGAGACATATAAAAATGGTTGCTTCAGGGTTTTGATTTGGTGGAACAAAATAAATCCTCCAAAACCAGCCCATAAATACAATCCATGCACTTTGCTTAATGTGGCTAGTCCTATCAAACAACCTAACCCTATCCAGTTTATGGTTGTAAATAAATGTGGTTTTACAACCCATCTAGCCATTAAATAAATACTTCCTGTAAAAAATAAAAGCTGCGGACTGTCAGGCATAATAAATAAACCTGCTATGATACTTGTGTAAATAGAACAGGTATACAATAATGCTGCAATCCAGCCTGCACGTTCAGAATGAATTAAAGTCCCTGTTCTAAAAACAATCCATGTAGAGAGGGCTGCAGCGAGGATACTCCCAAGACGCATGGATAAAGTGGAGACCCAGTTTAAATTAAGGGTAGAGAGTTGAATCAACCAACCCACCATTGGCGGATGATCAAAATGGTTCCAGTCTGGTTGCAATGCGTAGGTATAATAATAGACTTCATCATTGCCCAATTCAAGTAAAAACGACAATCCGATTTTTACAATAATTGCAATTCCGATTAACCAGATTGTCTTTTTAGGATAATCTACCTTTGAGTATTGCATGGACCAATAATTAAATTATAATTTACTTGCAGCTTGATCTACAAACCATGTTGTAGCAAGATGATATCCCTTTAAGCCTAAGCCAACAATGGAACCAACTACTTTTGCAGAGACATGTGATATTTTTCTGAAATCTTCTCGAGCATGTATATTGCTAATATGAACTTCGATGACAGGTGTTTGAATAGATGCGATTGCATCTCCAATTGCAATAGAAGTATGTGTATAGGCTGCCGGATTGATGATCATACCGTCTTGGTTAAAACCATATTGTTGAATCGCATTCACAAGCTCCCCTTCTACATTCGATTGAAAATAAGTGAAGTTGACCTGAGGAAAAGCTTGTTTTAATTGCAGTAAGCAATCATCAAAACTTTCATTACCATACACACTTGGCTCACGCTTACCCAATAAATTTAAATTAGGGCCGTTGATGATGGTAATTTTAAGCATGCATTAGATTTTTGAAAAGTAAAATTAATTCGCTTTCATTAAACTAATAAAATCATCAAATAAATAACGACTATCATGTGGACCAGGTGTTGCTTCTGGATGATACTGCACACTGAATGCAGGACGATCCTTTAAACGAATGCCTTCGATAGAATCATCATTTAAATTCACATGAGAAATCTCCACATTAGCGTGCGCTTTAACAGCATCTGGATTCACACCAAAACCATGGTTTTGTGTTGTGATTTCTGATCGGCCTGTGATCACATTCTTAACTGGATGGTTCAATCCCCTATGACCATGATGCATTTTAAAAGTAGGAATATCATTGGCCAATGCCAACAATTGATGCCCTAAACAAATGCCAAATAATGGTTTTTTTTCTTCTAAGATGGACTTAATTGTTTTCACCGCATAATCCATTGGCGCTGGATCACCAGGACCGTTTGATAAAAAATAACCAGTAGGATTAAATGCTTTTAAGGTTGCAAAGTCTGTCTTTGCAGGATGCACTCTTACATGCGCTCCTCTATCAATTAAACATTGTAAAATATGTTGCTTCACTCCAAAATCTAAAACAGCTACTTTAATAGGTGAATTGACATCTCCTAATTCATACACTTCCTTTGTACTAACTGTGCTCGCTAATTCTAAACCATCCATGCTAGGCACTTTTGCTAGTTGTGCTTTCAATGCATCTACATCTAAATTATCCGAAGAAATAATACAGTTCATAGCGCCACTTGTTCTTACATGTGCTACCAATACCCTTGTATCTAATCCTTCGATTGACACAATATTATTCTCAATTAAATAGTCGTTTAAATTTCCATCGGCTTGAGCACGACTAAACTTTTCTTCTAAATTTCTTCCAATTAAACCATGAATTTTCACAGACTTACTTTCAACGTCTGTTGCTTTAACACCATAATTACCAATGTGCACATTGCTCATGATGATAATTTGTCCTGTATAACTTGGGTCAGTAAATACTTCTTGATACCCAGTCATGCCAGTATTAAAACAAATCTCACCAGTGGTGGTTCCAATTTTTCCAAAAGCTTGACCATGAAAAACATTTCCGTCTGCTAAAACTAAAATTGCTGGTTGTGTAGGCATATTGGTAGGTTGATTTAATTATTCAAAAATAGGCAAAAAAAAGGCAAGACCAAAGTCTTGCCTTATATGTGAAATGAATTAATTCATTATTCAGCTTTTGGAGTTTCATCTGTAGACGCTTCGGCAGATGCTTCGTCAGTTGCTTCTGGAGTTGGCTCAGTTGCAACTTCTTCAGCTGTGGCAGCTTCCACTGGAGCTACAGCAGCAGCTGCTTTAGGAGCAGCGGTAGTTGCTTTGCTTCTACGTGTCTTTTTAGCTGGTTCAGTCGCAGAAGCGATAGAATTGCCATAGATTTCGTTGAAGTCAACTAATTCGATCATCGCTTTTTCAGCATTGTCACCTGGACGAATACCTAATTTGATGATACGAGTATATCCACCTGGACGTGTAGCAATTTTAGGCGCAACCACTGTAAATAATTCCTTTACAGCAGCTTTGTCGTTTAAATAACTAAACACGACTCTGTGATTATGACTGATTTCTTCCTTGCTATCTGTTTTCTTTGTCTTAGTAATCAATGGCTCAACGTATTTTCTTAAAGCTTTAGCTTTAGCTAAAGTTGTAACAATACGCTTATGCGTAATAATTTGACAAGCTAAGTTCATCAATAAGGCTTCTCTGTGTGCCTTTTTTCTTCCAAGGTTGTTGTTTTTGTCTCCGTGACGCATGACATTTAAGTTTTATCCTTACACCGTGTCAGGAATTGTAAGGTTTGAGCTTTCGCTCGGTTATAAATAGTGATTTACTTTAATCTTTATAGACTATTGTAAATCTAATTTGTCTAATCCTAATTTACCTAAGTCCATTCCAAAGCTCAATCCTCTTTCGATCAATACTTGCTCGATTTCAGATAAAGACTTTTGACCAAAGTTTCTAAATTTCATTAGATCTTCTTGCTCATATTGTACCAATTCACTCAAGCTATTAATTTTAGCAGCTTTCAAGCAATTGAATGCACGAACAGATAAGTCTAGATCTTCTAATGGAGTTTTCAATACTTTTCTTAATTGCAATACTTGCTCATCTACCACATCTTCTTTCTTATCTTCTTTGTTGTCGAAAGTAATATTCTCGTCTGTGATGATCATAAAGTGTTGGATCAAGATTCTAGAAGCTTGCTTCACAGCATCTTCTGGATGAATTGTTCCGTCTGTAGCAACTTCCAAGATTAATTTTTCGTAATCTGTTCTTTGCTCCACACGATAGTTTTCCATTACGTATTTCACGTTCTTGATTGGTGTGTGAATAGAATCAATCGCGATATAACCAAATGGCATATCTTTTAATTTATTCTCTTCAGCTGGAATATATCCACGACCTTTTTGGATCGTTAATTCAATATCTAATTTAGCAGAAGGATCCATGAAACAAATCACTAATTCTGGGTTCATCACCTGGAATTGTTGAGAAGCTTCACCGATATGACCTGCGTTAAATTCGCTACCACCTTTGATAGATAAAGTAATTTTTTCAGAGCTCACTTCTTGATCTGCCTTACGCTTAAAACGAACTTGCTTTAAGTTTAGGATCATTTCTGTTACGTCTTCTGTAATGCCTTTGATTGTAGCAAATTCGTGATCTACTCCTTCAATTTTAATACCTACGATAGCAAAGCCTTCTAAAGAGCTTAATAAAACTCTTCTTAATGCATTTCCTAGTGTTAGACCAAAGCCTGGCTCCAATGGACGGAATTCGAACTGTCCTTCGAAATCATTTGCTTTTTGTAAAACAATTTTATCTGGTTTTTGAAAACTTAATATAGCCATGTTACTACTTTTTTTTATTTTGATTCTTTCATTAGAAAGAAATTGTGTTAAGTGCTACCTACTATTTAGAGTACAATTCTACAATCAATTGCTCCTTGATATTCTCAGGAACTGCTTCGCGCTCTGGCATTGTAATGAAAGTACCAGTGTTGGTCGTTTCGTTCCAATCCACCCAGCTAAACTTAGTGTTTCTTGCACGTTGCTTGCTTACAATAGAAGAATTGTGTGCACTCTTAGGACGATAAGTGATGATATCACCTGGACGACATGTATAAGAAGGCACATTCGTTACATCACCATTTACAGCGATGTGCTTATGCGCAACCAATTGACGTGCTTCAGGACGGCTAGCAGCCAATCCCATTCTGAAAATTGTATTGTCTAAACGAGACTCTAATAATTTGATTAAGTTTTCACCTGTAACACCTTTTAAACGAGATGCTTCTTCAAAAGTCTTACGGAATTGACGCTCTAATACACCATAAGTGTATTTCGCTTTTTGCTTTTCTCTTAACTGTAATGCGTACTCGCCTAATTGCTTACGCTTGCGTTGTGCTCCGTGTTGACCTGGAGGGTTGCTGTTTTTACCCAACCATTTTGCGTTCCCTAAGATAGGTTCGCCGAAAATGCGGGAAATTTTTGTTTTGGGGCCTGTGTAACGTGCCATAATGTTGCTTTTTTTTGATT
>JBIKJM010000081.1:0-6685 GCA_044360985.1 Sediminibacterium sp.
AATGGTGTTAATCTCTTTCAAGCTAGCGATATAGGTTTTTTCCATATCTGCATTTTTAATATCATAAAAATGAACAGAATTGATTGCCTTTTGAGCAGAAGCGGTCATGTTAAATCCGATTGCTCCCAACATTAGTAGAAAAATAATTTTTTTCATAATTGTTTGTTTTTATTTTGAACTCTCAAGAAACTCTATTTATCCTCCTAAACGAATTATTAACCTTATTTTTTTGTTCCTTCTTGGGTTTTTGGAACAAATTCAAACTTTTAGCTAACTCAAGTGTTAATTTTAACTAAAATTAGTTTGTTTATCCATTTTAAGACATAATACAATAAAAATTAATATGTCTTTATTTGAATAAACTAGCATTTGTTAGTAATATTGTAGTTATAAATCTTGCTTATGGCTATTTTTTCAGATCTAGGAATTCATCATTCAAATGTGCATGTAAATTTATCAAGTGATGCACTTATACAATTATCTCTTGAGACCGATAAGGGTTCGACTTTGTCAGATACCGGTGCATTGATTGTGTATTCAGGTGAGAAAACTGGAAGGAGCCCAAAGGATAAAAGAATTGTTTTAGAGGAAAGCAGTAAAGACAATATTAATTGGGGCGATGTGAATCAACCTATTGACCCTGCATCCTTTAACCAAGCAAAACAGCAAGCGGTTGCATTTTTTAATACCTGTGCAGATTTATTTATTGTTGATGGGTATGCTGTCTGGGATAAAAAAAATACAATCAAAGTAAGAATCATTTGTACTAAAGCGTATCACGCTTTGTTCATGTATAATATGCTTATTAGACCAACGGAACAAGAGTTAGCTAATTTCGGTACACCAGATTATGTACTTTATAATGCAGGAGCTACCAGTGCGGATATGTCTATCAAAGGGATTACTTCCACTACCTCTATCCAATTGTCATTTGAGCAAAAAGAAATTTTAATTTTTGGATCAGAGTATGCAGGTGAGATGAAAAAAGCAATTTTTTCATTACTCAATTATTTGATGCCATTGAATCAAATGCTATCTATGCACTGTTCAGCGAATGAATCTGAGAGTGGGGCAGTGAGTTTATTTTTTGGGCTGAGTGGCACAGGAAAAACGACTTTGTCAGCAGATCCAAATAGAAATTTGATAGGTGACGATGAACATATTTGGAGTGAAAATGGTATTTCAAATATAGAAGGTGGATGTTATGCAAAAGCAATTGATTTAGAGCCACAGAAAGAACCTCAAATTTTTCAGGCAATCAAAAAAGGCACTATTTTAGAAAATGTAGTCTATGATCCAGCAACAAAAAAAGTAGATTACACCAATAAGTCTATTACAGAAAACACGAGGGCTGCCTATCCAATTGAATTTATACCAAATGCAAAAATCCCATGTGTAGGTGGCCATCCTAATCATATCATATTTTTAACCTGCGATGCGTTTGGGGTATTGCCTCCAATTAGCAAATTAAATGCAGAGCAGGCGCAGTACCATTTTATAAGTGGCTATACAGCAAAAGTAGCAGGTACCGAAATGGGTGTAACAGAGCCAGTGGCTACCTTCTCTTCTTGTTTTGGTGCAGCTTTTATGGTATGGAAGTCGACTGTTTATGCAAAATTATTAGCAGAAAAAATGATGCAGCACAATACAAGTGTTTGGTTAATTAATACAGGATGGATTGGAGGTGGGTATGGTGTAGGAAAAAGAATAGATTTAAAATACACAAGGGCAATCATCGATGCCATTCATGAAAATGTATTCGATAATGTAGCTTTTCATACAGAACCTTATTTTAATTTATCTATTCCTGAAACTTGTGTAAACGTGCCGAGTGCTATTTTAAATCCAATAGATGCTTGGTCCGAAAAAGAGGCTTATGAGCAACAAGCTGCTAAATTAAAAACGCTTTTTGACAATAATATTATAAAGTTTCAATAAGGTAGGTATCAAAATAATAATTGTCAATCGTAGTTGATTCATCATTGACCCAATAATTGTATATGGAAAAATCAAGAATCGATCTGCCAATTGGAATTACACTAGACCGTTTTATTAAGAGTAATCAAAGTCAATATCCAAATGCTGCAGGTGATCTATCGCAATTATTGAGGGATATTGCCCTTGCCTCAAAAGTTGTTAATAGAGAAATTAATAAGGCAGGTCTTATTGATATAATGGGCTATGTGGGTGTAACGAATACTGGAGGAGACCATCAACAAAAATTAGATTTACTAGCCAATACAAGATTTACAAGGGCCTTATTAAAAGGAGGAGAAGCCTGTGGTATTGCATCAGAAGAAACAGAACAATTTATTGATTTAAAAAATGATGGCAAATACATTGTTGCCATTGATCCACTAGACGGCTCTAATAATATTGATGTGAATGTGTCTATTGGGACTATTTTTTCTATTTATAAAAAACAAACTCCACCAAACGAACCTTTAACAGAAGCAGATTTTTTACAAAAAGGTAGCGCACAAGTTGCAGCGGGGTATATTTTATATGGCGCTTCTACTATGTTGGTCTTCTCAACTGGGAACGGTGTGAATGGGTTTACTTATGAAACCACCTTAGGTGAGTATGTATTGTCACATCCATCCATTGTATTTAATCATGCTAGCACTTATTTTTCAATGAATGAGGGACTCAGTTTCGATTTATTAGACAAGGGGGTGACTACATATATCAATGAGTGTAAGGAAAAAAGAATGTCAGGAAGGTATATAGGATCTTTAGCAGCCGATTTTCATCGTAATTTATTAAAGGGTGGTATTTTTATATATCCAAGAACCAATCAATATCCAAATGGCAAATTGAGGTTATTGTTTGAAGCAAATGCGATGGCATTTTTAGCAGAACAAGCCGGTGGACTTGCATTTGCCAATGAAACAGCAATTTTAGATATACAACCAACAAGTATTCATCAAACTGTTCCATTTTATACTGGTCCAAAGAAAATGGTTTCAACATTATTAGCACATCTTAATTCTTAGCTATTTATATGAGTACATTTTTTGATTATCAAAACGAGCAAGTAGCAAATTTACCTTTGCATCTTAGAAAATATATTGTTCCTCAGGTCTACGAAAAATATACACCAGTAGATCATGCGGTATGGCGTTATGTAATGCGTCAGAATTATAGTTATTTAAAAAATGTAGCTTACTACCCATATATACCTGGTCTTAAAAAAGCGGGATTGACTATCGAGAAAATTCCAAGCTTACAAGAAATCAATGACGCACTAACTTTGATAGGATGGGGTGCAGTGACAGTAGATGGTTTTATCCCACCTGCTGCATTCATGGAATTCCAAGCATACAGGGTGTTAGTGATTGCTGCAGATATTCGACAATTAGAACATATTGAATACACATCGGCACCAGATATTATTCATGAATCTGCAGGGCATGCCCCAATTATTAGCGACACTAAATATAATCAGTACTTAAGTTATTTGGGAAGTATTGGTACCAAAGCATTATTTTCTTCTAAGGATTATGCTTTGTATGAATCGATTAGGGCACTTTCTATTTTAAAGGAAATACCCAATGTAGATCAAAAGGAATTAGCCGAAGCAGAAGCTTTGGTACTGTATAATCAACAAAACTTAGGCGCTCCATCCGAGATGGCTTTGTTAAGTCGACTTCAATGGTGGACTGTAGAGTACGGTTTGATTGGATCTATCGATCAACCTAAAATATATGGCGCTGGATTGCTTTCCTCCATTGGTGAAAGTGCATCTTGTATGGATCCTAAGGTAAAAAAAATCGAATACACCATTGATGCATTGACATATGGGTACGATATTACAAAAGAGCAACCACAACTTTTTGTTACGCCCACATTTCAAAATTTAATTGATGTTTTAGAGGCGTTTGAGTCTACAATGGCCTACAGAGTTGGTGGACTTGAAAGTGTTTCTAAAGCCATAGAGTGTAAAAATATTTGTACAGCAGTATTTAGTTCGGGATTGCAATTATCTGGTGTGATTAGTAAAGTGCATACAGACGCCAATCATGCAATTAAATACATTAATACACAGGGACCAAGTTCACTTGCGTTTAAGGATCAACTTTTAGAAGGACATGATGGAAATTACCATGCGCATGGATTTGGATCACCTGTTGGCAAATTAAAGGGTGCGTCTAAGTCATTGGAGGACTATACTACAGCAGATCTTATATCGGCTGGAATTATTGTAGATCAGGTGATTGCGTTGACATTTGAGAATGGCATTTTAGTTGAAGGAAAATTAGTAGGTCAGACTTATATGGAAGATAAACTTATTCTGCTCAGTTTTGCAGATTGTAAAGTGACTGACAATGAAGGCAATGTATTTTTTGAACCAGCATGGGGTATGTTTGATATGGCCATTGGAGATACCATTGTTTCGGTATTCAATGGTAGTGCAGATAAAAATGCAATCGAAGATCAATTGTATGTTTCTGAACAACCAACCTACCAACAAAATTACACAGCGAAGGACTTAAAATATCAATCTTTATTTAAACAAATAAGGGATTATAGAGAGCATGGTAAATCAGACGATTCCTTGAATGAAATTTGGCAGCAAATAAAAAATGATTTTGAAACAGATTGGCTTGGTGCAATGGAATTATTAGAATTAGCAGACACCATGCCAACACAACAAGTATTGGCAGAGGAATTAAGAACTCAATTAAAAAGGCAGTCCGAAAAATATCCAGCTTATTCAAAATTAATAAGGGATGGCTTGAAGATTATAGATGCTAAACTAAAGTTTGAATAATTGCCCAGGCTTGCTCCGTATTATTATTAGAAAGAGCGGCTTTGATTTCTTGAATTTTTTCTGAAGATAATTTCAATTCATTTGAAGTAGTCAATTCAGGCAGGATATTGGTATTTGCTAATTGCGCTTTTTCGTTAGGCGTGAATGAATCACTTTCTTTTATTGCAATTGGCAGTTGATCAAATCCAATCCCTAATTTTGTATTTGGCTTTTCTACCTTGAATAAGTTCGCTTCTGTAATTCTTGCATACCAATCTCCTCCAAGACGCGCTACTAGATCTAATTTTGCTTGATCAATATGATTGGTTGCATCAAGAATCGATTCATGTAAATGTATTTTCTTAATTTCTGCCAATACTAAATTACCTGCACCTGCTTGCGCTCCAAGTGCAATCACTTCCTGTACAATACATTCAAGCTGAATGGGTGATTCGGCAACCCTAGGCGGTCTTACCAATTCAGATGCCAATTCAGTAAATCCTGCTTTAACAAATTCACTGGTTCCTTTAGGATAATCACAACTAGACAAAGACACTTGTTGTACCATATTGTAGTTCACAATATTAATCACACATTCCGGCACCACTTTAATATTCTCCAGGGTATGCTTAGTGGTATTATCTCTTATTCTACGGGATGGAGAGAAAATACAAATAGGCGGATTCATGCTAAACAAATTGAAAAAACTAAAAGGACTTAAGTTCACATTTCCCTCTAAGTCAATGGTGGATGCAAAGCAGATAGGCCTAGGTGCAATTGCATATTGTAAATACTGTTGTATTTCTTGTGTGCTTAGTTGATCTGTGTTTAGTGTTAACATGAAAAGATTTTATTCAATTATTTTTTTAGCGCTAAGATAGACCAATCTGTTGCTTCAGCCTTGATGGTATTGACTAATGTGCCCAATCCATCGATGGTCATTTTAACGGTATCATTTGCTTGTAACCATTGTGGTTGATAATTTGGATCATGCAATTTGCCTGTCCCATTTAATTCTAAAAAACAGCCAGTACCAACGGTTCCAGAACCAATGACATCACCAGGAAAAATAGTCACGCCATAAGAACATCTTTCAATGATCTCTGCAAATGTCCAGTCCATATCTTTTACATTCCCTTCTGATACTAAAACATCATTCACCCAGCACTTCATGGATAAATTATAATTATTGCCTACATGCCCTTGTTTTGCAGGCACTAAGTAAGGACTTAATTCATCTGGTGTCACTAACCACGGGCCAATCACCGTAGAGAAATCTTTTCCTTTTGCTGGTCCTAGGTTTAAGAGCATTTCTTCCATTTGTAATTTTCGAGCACTCAAATCATTCATGATTGTAAAACCAGCGATATAAGCGTCTGCATCTTTTGCTTTGATGTTTCTACCTTCTTTTCCAATCACAATTGCTACTTCTAATTCAAAGTCAAGTTGTTGAAAATGATCTGGCATACAATAAATATCACCTGGACCTTGCACCGCATTGTGGTTGGTAAAATAAAAAATTGGGTATTGATCAAATTCTTTAATCATCTCTACACCTCTGTTTCTTCTTGCCGATTCTACGTGCTGACGAAACGCATAACCATCTCTGCATGAAGTTGGTCGAGGTACTGGTGCTAATAAAGTGAAGTCCTTCACGGGCTCCACACTTACACTATTGTCTGCAATTTTTGAAAGTTGCTTTTCTGTTTGTTGAATGAGTTCATTGCCAGATTGAAAAAAATCAATGATATTTTTTGGCAAGTTTTCATTCAGAGATTGGAGGTTGTAGAGGGCTTCATTCACAATAGCGCCTAATTGGATTTCACCCGCTTTTAAATAACTAACTAATTTCATTGATTATCAATATTTTATAATGTAATTCATTCAAAAAAAACGGCTTTTTTAGCCGGATTCATCTAAGTAAAACAAAGT
>JBIKJM010000082.1:0-6670 GCA_044360985.1 Sediminibacterium sp.
TTTTTTGAGCGTTTACTGTGATTGTGCTAGCAACGATTGCAAAAGTTGCTAGTAATAAGTTTTTGATTTTCATTATGATTGATTTTAAACTATAACATTGAATAATCTTAATTGTTTAGCTATTACTGTTATTTAATGATCATATTTAGCTAGTCCCTTGAATATCAACAGGCTACTTCAAAATAAATTATTCGAACAATATAATAGATAGTCATCAATTAATTGTTTGTATATTTAGTTAAGCAAGCAATTCATTATTCGTTTATTCAGTATTGATTTAATTATATTGTTTAAGCGTTCATAACTATTAATAAGCAACTATGAACAAGTTTTTACAAATAGCGAGTAATAGCTTCGATTCCTACTTTAATCCTAAAGTTGTTAGAAAAATTGAGTTACTTCTTTTAAGAGCAGCAGTCTTTTCGTTTATACTCCACTTAGCTATCATTTATTTGGGTAATAACTTTACGTATTTTCAACATTTTCAACATAGTTATTTAAAGGCCATTTATACGCCATTTAGTTTTATACTTTTTTATGAGGTTTTTCTGCTCATCATTATCATCCCTAATTCCATATCAGAGTTTATTGGTAAGCAGTTTGAGGTGATTACTTTAATCACATTAAGAAGTTTTTTTCACGATATAGCTGACTTTAACACCAGCGAAGCCATTCATTTTCAAAACCCTGCTTTTTTAAGTTTAGTCTACGATTTAGTAGCTTCCATTTTCATGTTAGGATTGACGATTGTGTATTATAAAATTTATAACAGTAGCAACAATAAGGAAGTCATTAGAGAGTTAAATCAATTCATCAATATCAAGAAAGTAGTTTCATTGAGTATGATATTGGTTTTATTAGTTTTGAGTGTTACTAGTTTATTTAACTGGTCTGTAGATATGCTAGAAGCATTAAGAATTAATGATAATTATCCGAATCCAAATACGGTATTTTATGAAGACTTTTTTTCTATCATGATATTTGTGGATGTATTATTACTTATCATCTCATTTACTTTCCATTCCTCTTTTTTCATCATTTTTAGAAATGCAAGTTTTATTATCACAACTATTTTACTAAGAATGTCTCTAACGATTGAAAAGCCTATGAACTATATCATTATTTTAATTGGCTTTTTATTTGCAATCGCATCCTTCTTCTTATACAGATTTAGGTATATCCACCATAAAAGAGATAAATAAAGCCTATTTGCCCGCTTTATAATCATTCAACAATCAGCTTGAATTTTTGTTATATTTATTATTAAACGCAACCACATGACATTTCAAGAACAATTGGACCACTTAATTATAGAAAAGCAGGCAATACCTGAAGCTTTTGCCTTGCCAGAATCGATCGATCAAAGGACCTATCTATCTGACGGTGAGTTAGTTACATGGAATGGCCCAACACATGAGGTATTTTCACCTATTTGTATGCACACCCCAGACGGTGTACAACGTATTAAGATAGGATCTTATCCAGTTTGTACCGAGAAGGAAGCGATGATTGCATTGGACGCTGCTTGCAAAGCCTATAATGATGGCAGGGGCGAGTGGCCAACTATGTCGGTTGCACAAAGAATTAATTGTGTAGAACAGTTTGTTGTAAAGATGTTAGCGCAAAAAGAGATTGTAGTGAAGTTGATCATGTGGGAAATTGGGAAAACCTATGCAGACTCTGAAAAAGAATTTGACAGAACAGTAGAATATATTTATGCTACCATCGAAGCATTAAAGGATGTAGATAGAGATTCATCTAGATTCACTATTGAGCAAGGCATTGTTGCGCAAATAAGAAGATCACCATTAGGAGTTGTATTGTGCATGGGTCCATTCAATTATCCATTGAATGAGACTTTCACAACTTTGATTCCTGCAATCATCATGGGTAATACTTTATTATTTAAGGCACCAAAGCACGGCACCTTATTACACTACCCGATGCTAGAAGCGTTTAAATCTTGTTTCCCTAAAGGCGTGGTGAATACAATTTATGGAAGAGGTAATGTGATCATCCCTGCATTGATGGAATCAGGTAAGATCAATGTATTAACACTCATTGGATCAAGTAAAGTTGCGAATCAATTAAAAAAATTGCATCCAAAAGTAAATAGACTTAGAGCCATTTTAGGTTTAGATGCGAAGAACGCAGCGATTGTTACTAAGGATGCAGATATTAAATTAGCTGTTCAAGAAACAGTTTTAGGATCACTATCATTTAATGGACAAAGATGTACTGCACTTAAAACAATTTTTGTGCATCAATCCATCGCTAAAGAATTCATTGAATTATTGAAAGAGCAGGTTGCGAAATTACAATTTGGATTGCCTTGGGAAAAAGGAGTAACCTTGACGCCATTACCAGAGCCAGGAAAGCCAGCTTATTTAAATGATTTGATAGAAGACGCAAAACTACATGGTGCAGCTGTGATGAATGAGAACGGTGGAACCATAAAGGAAACATTCTTTTACCCAGCTATCTTGTTTCCGGTGAATCACAAAATGAAAGTATATGTGGAAGAACAGTTTGGTCCAATCATTCCAGTTATTCCATTTGAAGATATTGAAGAGCCTATCCAATATATCATTGAGTCAACACATGGTCAACAAGTTAGTTTGTTCTCAAAAAATCAAGCTGAATTAGCAAGTTTGATAGACCCATTGGTCAATCAAGTAAGTAGAGTGAATATTAATTGTCAATGTCAAAGAGGTCCAGATAGTTTTCCGTTTACGGGACGTAAGGATAGTGCAGAAGGTACTTTATCAGTAGTGGACGCATTAAGATCTTTTTCTATCAGATCTTTAGTGGCTGCAAAATTAACCGACGAAAACAAACATATCATCAACGATATCGTTTCCTCTCATCATTCTAATTTCTTAAGTACTAAGTTTATATTTTAAACGAAGTTTGCTAAGTATAAAAAAGCCTGCTATGTTCATTTATAGCAGGCTTTTTATATAGTGAATTTAAAGAATGAGGCTTAAATTTGCGGGTCAAAAATCCTTAGGCTGCTCCCTGAGAGTTCAGTTTTATATGGTTTCAATGCAGAAGTTGCTGGATCGTTGATTACTGCACCAGTTGTACTGAACGAGGAGCCATGACCAGGAGGGCTAGGACAAATAAATCGATTATTACTTGCTTGAAACTCTAGAGTAACTTGTTGATGGGGGCAGAGAGAACTCACTGCAATAAAATCATTGGTAAGTGTTCTAGCAATGATAATATTATTTGTTCTATCTACGTAGAATCCTCCAGCAGTGTTTAATTTGGTATAAGGATTTGTTGTTATATTGATTGTAAAATCAACTTTATTAGTTGGTTTATTGTTATTTGTCGGCGGAGTTGTAGGAGCAGCACTGTCTGATTTAGAACAAGATTGCATACAACCAAAAATTAATATTGAAGCAGCACTAAGGCCTACTTGTTCTATGAAATCTTTTCTTTCCATTATTATAAATTTTTATGATAAATAAAATTAAACTTACATAATAACAATGGTTAAAGTACTTTTGTTTTAGAAATCAATAGATAGTTAACCAAAAAATACTTTCCCATGCATAACTATTTGAATTATAGACCTTTGAAAAAGATATTTTTTTTACTCATCTTTATTGGTGCACTAAATTCGGCCCAAGGACAAACTGATTCACTTTTGCAAACCTTATTAGTAGATGAAAAAATTGATAGCCAACTGATTGCTCCTAAAAAAATGCTTTTTACGCAACAGTTGATTTGGGGTGAAAAAGGAATTTTAAAAAATAGGTATGGAAATACCCAAGACCTTGTTGAAAGAAGAAAGATTGATTTAAGGATAAGAAGAAAGATGTTACAACTGCATCAAATTGGTGGCTTTGTTACTTTGGGTGGTATGGTTGCACAAGGTATTATTGGAAGTAAGCTATACACCGGTTCGTATAAATTAAAGGAAACACACGAGAAACTAGGTACTGCAATTAACTTATCTTATGGGTTCACAGCAATCAATGGATTATTTACACCTCCATCCACTTTTAAGAGAGATAAAAAGTTAACTTCTATTAGATTGCATAAGTGGTTGGCCATTGCGCATATGTCAGGCATGATCGCAACCAATATCCTTGGGACTCAAATTGAAAATAATTATGCCCTTAAACCTTATCACCGTGCAGCAGCTTACACTAGTTTTATCAGTTTAGCAGCAGCTATCGTGGTGATTAAATTTTAATTTATGCTACTACATGTAATACTTTCTTTTGTTTTATCGATGTTCTTTCAAAATCCAAGTTTTGAAACGACTGCTTCATCGGTCACTTATTCAATGAAACATAAATTACATAACTGGGAAGGGGTAAGTAAGGATTTAAAAGTAGCCACTAAGTGGAACGAACAAAAAAATGAAATTGAACAAATTTCAATTGTAGTGAATGTAGCTACATTTAACAGTGGACTTTCTAGCAGAGATAGCCATATGATGGAAGTGTTAGACGGGCTCACTTATCCAAGAATTATATTTAGCAGTAGTAGTGTGCAGTATACATCTGACGGCATACTTGTAAAAGGTAAATTACAGTTTCATGGCGTAGAGCGAATGATAGAGACCAAAGTAAAACAAGAAAAGATCAATCGTAGATTGGTGTTTAGCGGTAGTCTTCCCGTTTTATTAGAAGACTATAAAGTAGAAAGACCAGGATTATTATTTGTAAAAGTAGATAACTTAGTTAAGATAGATTTTCAGGTAGCGTATAATAATTAGAAAATTATCCTAGTAAGGTTTTAATTTTTCTATAAAGATTAATTCAAGGCCTTATCTGCGCAACAACTACTTGCAAAAGAATCTGGCTTTGCTTTAAATGCAAAACCCATCCCCATAATATAACCCATGGCATCTTTTAATGCCTCATTGCTTTTAAATTGACTATTGGTATTGATGTCGGCATGCACTTCCATTTCCACATCATGTTCAATGAATAAATCACAAAGAGAATAGGCAATTTCGACACTCTTTGACACTTCAAGTAACATCCTTTCTTTTATATGAAGTGATTGATTTGTTTTTTCATTATGAATAAACATGAATCCACCATTTTTTTCTCTTAAAAAAACAATGACAGTGGCAAATTCTGTTACAGATTGTTTTACCTGACTATCAGTGCCTATATACACTTTAAGTTTATTATTTTTTGCAGTTTCTTCCTCGATACACTTTTTTACATGCTCAGCTATTGGTATCGAAATTACTTCGCCGCTAAATTTACGCCAAGACATAGTCATTGATTTAGTACCTACAAATTATGCTATTTATAAGTATAGCAATATTATTATTAGAATAAGTTTTACCTATTTTTTGCACTCAACTTATGATTCCATTTCTTTCTTAGTAATCAAGCCCATCATTTGCTTCATGGTCTTATCCATCCCTTCTGGGCTACCATCCAAAAAGATCACATTGCCCTTACCATACTCTGCAAAATTCTTAATGGCTTCGGTCCACATACTAAACAAAATCACATTGGTGTCTAAATTTGCTTGTTTCATTTCTTCAGCAGCTTCTGTCATACCCTTAGCCACCTCTTGTCTGAATAAGGCAACACCCTGACCTCTTAATTGAGCTGCTTCTTTCTCTGCTTGTGCAGATATTTTGATTGAGTTACCTTCTGCTTCGGCAGCTTTCGTTTTTGTAATTAATAAAGCCTGTCCTTCATTTTCTGCAGCTGCTTTTAAATTATTACTAGCCACCACCTTGCTCATACTTTCCATCACTACTTGATCAAAAGTGATATCATTAATTTGAAGGTCTTGCAAATGGTATCCCCACTCCTCTAAACTATTATCAATTTGCTCTTTTACAAAGTCAACAATTTCTCTACGAGCGGTTAAAACTTCTGCTTGACGTTTTGTAGCCACATAAGCTCTAATGCTTCCTTCCACTGTTCTAACAAGTGCTTGCATCAAATCCTTATTGCTAATAAATTTAAAAGCCACTTTTTTGATTGTTTCTTCTTCGGCATTTTGAACAGAGTACAATAACATACTCTTAAAGTATACATTCGCTTGGTCAATCGTTACCGCCTGAAACTCCAATTCAATACTTTGATTTTGAATACTGACTCTTCTAAAAATGCTTTCAATAAAAGGGATCTTAAATCTTAAACCTGGCAGCATTATTCTTTGATACTTACCAAATAAAGTGATAATGGCGATGGTACCTTGATTAACAACCACGACGCTAAAAAATAGCAGGGTTAAAATGGATATACCGATGACTAAAAATTCTAACATAAAAAACAGTTTAATGAATTAAATTTTACAGGCTTTGCATACACATATTAAGTAGAAATATTGGATAAACAATCGGCATTTTATTAAATTAATCGAATATTGTCTATCAATCCAGATAGTACAATTTTTTCGTATCTTTTTTTCATCTTGTAATTCGGTCAGAATCGCCTTTTTGTTAAACACATTATTAGAATACAGACTAAGAAGTTTAGATTCGTACATAAATTTTTTACTATGGCTGTGTTGATTTTTCTTATTCTACATTGGTATCTTTCCTTATTCGGTCAAACTTTTTACCTACACCGTTACTCCGCGCACAAAATGTTTACGATGTCTCCTTTTTGGGAGAAGTACTTTTATATTTTCACATGGGTGACCCAAGGCAGTTCTTATTTAAATGCGCGCGCCT
>JBIKJM010000083.1:0-6649 GCA_044360985.1 Sediminibacterium sp.
TAAAATTACGTCTACCATAAATTTGAATTTGAGTAGCAAAAATATGTCTTGAAATGGGGATTACCTATTTAAGCGTTGAATAAAAAGAAATGTTTTCACACATATTTTTCCCAACATGTTGATTACGTAACTTTAGATCAGGTCCGTATCAAAACGGATCACTTTTTGAATGCCATTTAGACCTTGTATGCGGTTGACCAATACTTCTAATTCATCTTTATCGTGCACAAAGACTTTAATGGTGCCTTCAAACATGCCATCTTTGGATTCAATGGTCAATGCTGCAATATTGATTTTAAGGTCCCCACTAATAATGGTCGTTATTTTATTGACCACTCCTACATCGTCTAATCCAATGATGCTAAGCCCTGTAAGGAAGGAAATCTCTTTATTTTTAGCCCACTTTGTTTTAACTACTCGATGACCATAATTGGCCAATAGTTGTGTGGCATTCGGGCAGCTGGTTCTATGAATAATCAAACCTTTTCCAGTACTCACAAATCCAAAAACATCATCTCCAGGAATAGGATTACAACATTTTGCCAGATTGTATTTAATCTTATCACTTGACTCCCCAAAAATAATCAGTTCTGAATCTCCTTTTTTTGGAAGGGGCTTGTAAACATGGGGTTCTATATTCGGGTCTGGAGCAGCCACGATTGGCTTTGGAGCTTCTATTTTATCACCAATTACTTGAAAACTTTTAAGTTCTTTAAGATCAATGGATTTAGTTGCGATTTTATACAATAAATCTAAATGACTTTGTAGTTTATAAAAGTGCATTAATTGATCCAAGTTATGTGTATTGTAGACTGCGCCGATCCCCTCAAGTTTTCGTTGTGCTGTATATTTCCCTTCTTCTGAAATGATTTTCTTTTCCTCTCTTAAGGCATCTTTAATACTATTTTTAGCCTTTGCTGTCACCACATTATTTAACCAGTCTTCGGTAGGTTTTTGTTTGTTACTTGTGATGATCTCTATCTGGTCGCCACTTCTTAAAGTATGGCTAATGGGCACCAATTTGTGGTTGACTTTTGCGCCTATACATTTTGATCCAATTGCAGTATGGATATAAAAAGCAAAATCAAGTGCAGAACTATTCACCGGTAACATTTTCACCTCACCTTTTGGCGTATACACATAAATTTCTTCTGCTAAAAAAGAGGTCTTAAAGTCTTGTAAGAAATCAATACCTTCTTCCTCTTGATTGCTCAAGGCTTCTCTAATTTGGATGAACCATTTATCAAATCGGTCTTCACTTTGAGATGTCTCTTCTTTGTATTTAAAATGTGCAGCCAATCCTTTTTCTGCAATTTCATTCATTCTTTTACTTCGAATCTGAACTTCTACCCATTTACCATCTGGTCCCATTACAGTGGTGTGCAAGGCTTCGTAGCCATTGCTCTTAGGGTTACTTAACCAATCCCTTAATCTTTCAGGGGAGGGAAGGTATTCATCTGTGACGATGGAATACACTTTCCAGCAGGCTTCTTTTTCTTTTTCTAAGGGGACATCAAGAATGATACGGATCGCAAAAAGATCATAGACTTCTTCAAAACTTACGCCTTTCTTTTTTATTTTATGCCAAATAGAATGAATGCTTTTTGGACGACCAAAAATATCAAATTGTAATTCGGATTGACTTAATTTTTCTTTTAATGGTCTAACAAATTCATTGATATATTTTGTTCTTTCCCTTTTTGTTTCTGCTAATTTTTTTGCAATCTCATGGTAGGTAGCTGGCTCCATATATTTCATGGCCAGATCTTCTAATTCGGTTTTGATATTGTACAAGCCCATACGATGTGCGAGTGGGGCATATACCCAGATGGTTTCAGAGGCAATTTTTAATTGCTTCTCTTGCTTCATCGAGTCCATTGTGCGCATATTGTGAAGTCTATCCGAAAGTTTAATTAGGATCACCCTCGGATCATCCGTTAATGTGAGTAAGATTTTTTTGAAATTCTCTGCTTGCTGACTGCTATTGGTGTCCATCACTGTTGCAATTTTTGTCAAGCCATCTACAATCTTTGCAATCTCATTTCCAAATTCTCTTTTGATATCATCTAAGGTGATGTCGGTGTCCTCTACCGTATCATGTAATAAAGCGCAGATGGTGCTTCGCACACCCAATCCAATTTCATCTGCTGCAATCATTGCTACTGCAATGGGGTGCAAGATATAAGGCTCGCCACTTTTACGACGCATTGTTTTATGGGCTTCTGTAGCCATTTCAAATGCGGTTCTTAGCAATTCCCGATCGCCCTTTTTAAGTTTAGTTCTTAAGGTTCTAAGCAATGCACGGTAGTGGCGAACAATTTCTTTTTTCTCTTGTTCGTCGGTCAAGTTGTAAGGTGTCACAACTGCATTCAATAATTCTTGATCGGTACTTTCCATGCTTATACGAAAATACGTAAAAGCGGTGTAACTTTACTTCGCTATGTCATCTACCCAGCCTAAACCCATATTCAAATCAGCCATCTTAAGTAGGGTATTTTCTTTTGTTGGGCCTTATCGATTTATTTTTTGGATCAATGTCTTTTTAGGCATCTTTTTAGCGTTCGCTACGCCCATTCGCCCTTATTTGATACAAGTAACTGTGAACTTAGCAATAGGCAAGCTGGTCGTACTGCCGCCATGGGTGCATTCAGTATTGCCTTCTGAAGCTTTTAATTCTGTCGTACAATTGATTCTTGCTATCTCCTTATTTCAGGTGGCTTTTATCATTCTTGAAACGGTATTTCGTTTTTGTTTCACTTATGGGATGTCTTGGTTAGGTCAACAAGTGATTAGAGATTTAAGGAATAAAGTGTACCAAAAAATTATGTATTGGGAGATGCGTCAATTTGATAAAACACCCATTGGCACATTGACCACCAGAACAATCAATGATATTGAAAGTATCAATGATATTTTTTCTGATGGACTGATTCCTATCATCGCAGATATGTTAACGATTATAGTCACCTTAACCACCATGTTTTTTATCAATTGGCAGTTGACTTTAATTTGTTTAATTCCATTCCCAATTATGATTGTGGCTACTTATTTTTTCAAAGAAAGTGTGAATAAAAGTTTTGTACAGGTGCGCAATGCTGTGGCGGCACTCAATGCATTTGTGCAAGAACATATTTCTGGTATGCAAGTGGTGCAGGCTTTTGCTGCAGAAGAGCAAGAGATGAAAAAATTTGATCAAATAAATGTGCATCATAAAAATGCAAATATCAAAGCCATTTTTGCATACTCTGTATTTTTTCCAGTAGTGGAGGTTGTGTTGGCTTTGAGTATTGGCTTAATTGTTTGGTGGGTGGCCGGACAAAGTTTAGATGCAGGAATGCTGGTAGCGTTTATTTTATTTTTAAATCAAATTTTTAGACCGCTTCGTATGATTGCAGATAAATTCAATGTCTTGCAAATGGGCATGGTCGCGGCAGAACGTGTTTTCAAGATTTTAGATAACGAAGATATCACGCTTGATCAAGGTGCATTTGCACCAACTCAAATTCATGGTGCTATTGAATTTAAAAATGTACAATTTGCATATCAAGCCCCTAATTGGATTTTAAATGATTTAAATTTTACAGTGGAAGCTGGTGCAACAGTGGCGTTGGTGGGGCCAACAGGAAGTGGGAAAACCTCTGTCATTAGTATTTTGAATCGCTTATATCCTTATCAAGCAGGGCAAATTTTATTAGACGGTGTCTTAATCGAGGAGTATGCACTTGATCGATTGAGGGCATCCATCGGAGTCGTTTTACAAGATGTATTTTTATTTTCTGGCTCTGTTTATGACAACATCACTCTACGCAATCCTTTAATTCGTCCCGAACAAGTGGAGGAAGCAGCAAAGATGATTGGCATGCATGATTTTATTATGCAACTTCCGGGAGGATATCAATACCATGTCATGGAAAGAGGTGCCACATTAAGCTTGGGACAAAGACAACTCTTAAGTTTTATTAGAGCGCTATTGTACAATCCGAGTATTTTAATTTTAGACGAAGCGACTTCATCCATCGATACGGAAAGCGAGCAACTCATTGAAAAAGCCATTGAAACATTGATAAAGGGTAGGACATCTATTGTGATTGCGCATCGATTGTCTACCATCCGAAAGGCCAACCAGATCCTTGTGCTGGAGCAGGGAAAAATCATTGAAAAAGGCACGCATGAGTCCTTAATGGAGCAGGGTGGATTTTATAAGGCCCTGAACGAAATGCAATTTGATCCTAAAAAGAGTACAAAAATCCTTAAATAGTTGTAAATCAATTATTTAAGAGAATGCAAAACATTTTCTCAGGCGCTATATTTCTGTTAAATATTATGACTTTTCAGCAGCATTATCCCTATCTTTGCCGCAAATTTTGAGATCACTATGGTATCTATACGTATTAAATCTTTACTGGTATTGTGTTTTAGCTTGGTAACATTGGCATTTTCTGGCAATGCATTTGCCAATGAAAAAGTGGATGGTCACGAAGCAAAAGCAGAAGGACATGAAGCAAAAGCATTCAATGTGACTGAGACCATCTTAGAGCACATTAAAGATGATCATAGCTGGCATTTATGGGGAGAAACTTCACTTTCTTTACCAGTGATTTTATATACCCCAAAAGGATTTGAATTTTTCTCATCTGCGAAGTTCATGAATGAACACCATGAGCATATTGTATACAAGGGCAACTTTGATTATAAAATTATTGAAGGCAAGGTTAAAATAGTGGATGCAACAGAAGCAGTTGACCTTGAAGCATCAAAAGCTTTATGGGATTTTTCAATCACTAAAAACGTAACCTCTTTATTTGTTTCTGTTTTGATTCTTTTAGTGGTGTTGCTTACAGCTGCTCGTGCTTATAAAAAAACAGGGATCACCTCTGCACCTAAAGGCGTTCAATCCTTCATGGAGCCAATTGTCTTATTTGTAAGAGACGAAGTAGCGATCCCAAATATTGGCAAAAAGAAGTTTGCAAAATACATGCCTTTTTTATTGACGATTTTCTTTTTGGTTTTAACAAATAACTTTTTAGGATTAATTCCTTTCTTCCCAGGCGGCGCGAATGTGAGCGGTAATATTGCATTTACAATGACCTTAGCAGTATGCGTTTTTGTGGTGGTTAATTTAAGTGCTAACAAAAATTACTGGGAGCATATTTTTTGGATGCCAGGTATGCACTGGAGCATGAAGTTGTTCTTAGCGCCAATCGAATTAATTGGGGTCTTCACTAAGCCTATCTCTTTAATGATTCGATTGTTCGCAAACATTACAGCAGGGCATATTCTAGTATTAAGTTTGATTTGTTTAATTTTTATATTCAAAACAGTGTATGCTTCTGCTATTGCAGTGCCATTTGCTGTTTTCATTGGGTTGATTGAATTGTTGGTGGCTTTTTTACAAGCTTATATCTTCACTATGTTGAGTGCTATGTATATTGGTATGGCAACAGAAGAACATCATCATCATGAAGCCCATGAACATGAAGGGCATAAAAATGTAGCACATCACTAAAATTTATTTAACTCTTTTTTCAATAACAATTAAAACGTAAAAAAATGGTAGTAGGAAGTGTTGCCGCAATTGGCGCTGGATTAGCAGCTATCGGTGCTGGAATTGGTATCGGTATGATTGGTAAGGGTGCTGTTGAAGGTATTGCTCGTCAGCCAGAAGCTGCTAACGAAATCCGTTCTAACATGATTGTTGCTGCTGCGTTCGTAGAGGCTGTTGCCTTGTTCGCTGTGGTAGTTGCCCTTTTGGGTAACGGATAATCTGTTAAAGATTTCTTTAAAGAACTAAATAGGCCCTAGCACAGGGCGAAAGGCCTATTTTTTATTAGATTCATTCATTAAGATAAACGAATAGTATGTTTTTATTAGAAGTAAACCCTCTTGTGTTGCCAGATATCGGTTTGGTATTTTGGAACACCATTGCGTTTTTGATACTCTTGATTGTGTTAGGCAAGTTCGCTTGGAAGCCAATGTTAAAGGCAATTGCTGAACGTGAAAGCGGTATTGAAGAAGCATTATTGCGTGCCGATAAGATGAAAGCAGAAATTGCTGCAATGCAAAATGAAAATGAAGCATTGTTGGCAAAAGCACGTGAAGAAAGAGCTGGCATGATTAAAGATGCAAAAGATACGGCCGATAAAATGGTTTCTGATGCGAAAGATAAAGCGAAGCAAGAGTATGAGCGCATTATTAGTGACGCACAATTAGCGATTACGCAACAAAAGAATGCTGCATTGACTGAAGTTAAAAATCAGGTAGGCAGTTTGGTTGTTGAAGTAGCTGAAAAAATATTAAGAAAAGAATTGTCTAATAAAGCAGAACAAGAAAGCTATATTAAACAAATTGCTGAAGGAGTTAAGTTAAATTAAAAAGTAAGAAATGCCCAACGTACGTTTAGCAGGAAGATACGCAAAGAGCTTACTCGACTTAGCCATTGAACAAAATCAATTGGATGTAATACATGCTGATATGAAATATTTTCAGGCAGTGTGTGCACAAAGTCCCGATTTTGTAAATGTCTTAAGAAGCCCGATCATTAAAGCGGATCAAAAGAATGCCATTGTACTTGCTGTGATCAAAGATGCAGTGAGCGCATTGTCTTTGTCTTTTGTAGTTTTATTGATAAAGAAAAGTAGAGAAAGCGCAT
>JBIKJM010000084.1:0-6597 GCA_044360985.1 Sediminibacterium sp.
TTGAACAATCCGTTCAGTTAAGAGAAGGTAAAACACCATTTGTGTTTTATGAAGGTCCTCCAAGTGCCAATGGCATGCCAGGTATTCACCATGTGATTTCAAGAACTTTAAAGGACATGGTTTGTCGATATAAAACCATGCAAGGTTTTCAAGTAAAAAGAAAAGGCGGATGGGATACCCATGGTTTACCAGTTGAGTTAGGGGTAGAAAAAGAATTAGGTATTACAAAGGAAGATATTGGAAAGACGATCACTGTAGAAGCATACAATCAAAAATGTAGAGAGGCAGTATTGCGTTATAAAAAAGAGTGGGATGATATCACCAATAAGATGGGTTATTGGGTGGACTTAGATAATCCATACATCACATTTGAAAATAATTATATTGAAACATTGTGGTGGATATTAAGTACACTTTATAAAAAAGGATACTTGTATCAAAGTGTAAGCATTCAACCATACTCTCCAGCAGCAGGAACAGGATTGAGTTCACATGAATTGAATCAGCCTGGTACTTATAAAGATGTAAAAGACACTTCGGTGGTGGCCATGTTTAAAGCCATCCCTTCAAAAGAAAGTCAATTTATTTTTGATGCAGCTGCAAATAATCCACTTTCTAAGGAAGTCTATTATATGGCTTGGACAACTACACCTTGGACTTTACCATCGAATTTAGGATTGACAGTTGGACCAAATATTGAATACGCTTTAATAGCAACTTACAATCCATACACTGCATTGCCAGTGAATGTAGTTGTTGCTAAAGCATTGGTATCAAAGTATTTCAAAGAAGAAGGATTGAGCTTGACAAGCTTTGCTGAAGGTGATAAAATTGTTCCATGGAAAGAATTGGCCACATTTAAAGGAAGTCAATTAGACGGATTACGCTATGAGCAGTTAATGCCATTTGAAGCAAATAATCCAGCCAATATAGAAGGCGATCCTTTTAAAATTATAATAGGTGATTTTGTAACGACAGAAGATGGAACAGGTATCGTGCATACTTCACCAGCATTTGGTGCAGATGACTATAAAGTAGGTCAAAAAAATAATTTAGGCATTATTACTTTAGTTGATAGAGCGGGAAAGTTCATTGATGGTGTTGGAGAATTTGCAGGAAGATTCGTTAAGAATTACAAAGACGAAAAAGATTTTCAAGATGTGAACGTGGATATCTCTGTTAAATTAAAAAAAGAAAATCGTGCGTTCAAGGTAGAGAAATACGAACACAATTATCCGCATTGCTGGAGAACAGATAAACCAATTTTATATTATCCATTGGATGCATGGTTTATTAAAACCACTGCAGTAAAAGATAGAATGGTGGAGTTGAATAAAACCATCAACTGGAAACCAAAGAGTACAGGAGAAGGTCGTTTTGGTAACTGGTTAGAGAACATGGTGGATTGGAATTTATCGCGTAGCCGTTATTGGGGAACGCCATTGCCAATTTGGAGAACAGAAGACGGAACAGAAGAAACTTGTATTGGTTCTATAGATGAATTGACTGCAGGATTTTTAGCAGCAAAAGAAAAAGGGTATAATAAAGACGTACAATTACAAATTGTAGATGGTAAACTAGATGTGGATTTGCATAAACCATTTGTGGACCAAATAGAAATTTTAAGTCCTACCGGCAAACCAATGCAACGCGTTTCGGACTTAGTAGACGTATGGTTTGATTCGGGTGCCATGCCTTATGCACAATGGCATTATCCATTTGAGAACAAAGATTTAGTAGACAAAGGATTGGCCTTCCCGGCAGATTTTATTGCAGAAGGGGTAGACCAAACTAGAGGCTGGTTCTACACTTTACATGCATTGGGTGTTTTGTTATTTGATAAAGTAGCTTATAAAGCCGTGGTGAGTAATGGCTTGGTATTGGATAAGAATGGCAACAAAATGAGTAAGCGTTTAGGCAATGTGGTGAATCCATTTGAAACCTTAGAAACTTATGGAGCAGATGCGACAAGATGGTACTTAGTAACCAATGCATCTCCTTGGGATAATTTAAAATTTGACTTATCAGGAATACAAGAAGTACAAAGAAAATTCTTTGGCACTTTATATAATACCTATCAGTTTTTTGTATTGTATGCGAATGTAGATGGATTCAAATTTGAACAAGCCTATATACCAGTGAAGGATCGTCCAGAGATTGATCGTTGGGTGATTTCTTCTTTGAATAGTTTAGTACAAACAGTAACAGTTGCGATGGATGACTTTGAGCCAACCATTGCTGGACGTGCGATTGAGACTTTTGTGGATGAGCATTTAAGTAACTGGTATGTGCGTTTATGTAGAAGAAGATTCTGGAAAGGCACTTACAGTGAAGATAAAATTGCTGCCTACCAAACATTGTATGAGTGTATCGAAACCATTGCAAGATTAATGGCGCCAATTGCACCATTCTTCTGTGATCAATTATTCAGAAACTTAAATGGACTTACAAAACGTTTCGAAGCAACTTCTATTCACCATATTGATTTTCCAAAAGCCGATCCATCTAAAATGGATGCAGCATTAGAAACAAGAATGCAGTTGGCACAAGATATTTGTTCTTTGGTTTTATCTATTCGTAAAAAGGTGAATATCAAAGTGCGTCAACCATTACAAAAAATCCTCATCCCAGTTTTAGACCCAGCTATGAAATTGTCCATTGAGCAAATGGAAGAATTAATTCTAGCCGAGGTGAATGTGAAGGAAATTAATTATATCACAGAGACGGAGGGGGTGATTAGTAAAAAGCTAAAACCTAATTTTAAATTATTGGGTGCGAAATTGGGCACAATGATGAAACAGGCTTCTGCAGTCATTGCAAATTTGAGCCAAAACGATATTTCTGAGTTGGAGCGCAACGGAACCCTTACCATTTTGGTCGAAGAAAGTCCTATTACCTTGTTAATCAATGAAGTAGACATTATTGCAGAAGATATTCCGGGTTGGAGCGTCGCAGTAAAGGGCAATTTAACCGTAGCATTGGACATTAGTCTTTCTGAAGCCCTTTTAAAGGAAGGACATGCTCGAGAATTGGTAAATAGGGTCCAAAACATCCGAAAAGAGGCCAATTTTGAGCTCACAGACAAGATTTTACTCCAAATTGTGGATAACCAGCACTTGAAAGAGTCTATTAATGAATTTTCAGAGTATATTTGCCGGGAAATTTTGGCAACCCAAATAGATTGGGTGTCTAGCCTTGAAGAAGGCGTCGATATCGAAATAAATGATCAAAAACTAAAGATTTTAGTTAGACAAAAAGGATAATTATGGCTACAAAAAAACCAGCACCTAAAAAAGCGGCTCCAGCTAAAAAAGCAGCGCCTGCAAAAAAAGCGGCTCCTGCAAAAAAGGCAGCGCCAGCTAAAAAAGCAGCGCCAGTAAAAAAAGCTGCACCTGCAAAAAAGGCAGCTCCGGTAAAGAAAGTAGTTCCAGCTAAAAAAGCTGCACCTGCTAAGAAAGCGGCTCCTGCAAAAAAAGTAGCTCCAGCTAAAAAGGCTGCACCTGCTAAAAAAGCGGTTCCAGCTAAAAAAGCAGCACCTGCTAAGAAAGTAGTTCCTGCAAAGAAGGCTGCACCTGCAAAAAAAGTAGCACCAGCTAAAAAAGCGGTACCTGCAAAAAAGGTTGTGCCTGCTAAAAAAGTAGTTCCAGCTAAAAAAGCGGCACCTGTAAAAGCACCAGCGAAGCCAGTTTCAAAAGCACCAGTAAAACCAGTTGTGGCTGCAAAGCCTGTAGAAAAATATGTACCTCCTGCAAAACCAGTTCCAGTGATTCCAACGCCACCAGTAAAGCCGGTGCGTAAGGCAGCTGAACCAATTAAGGATATCAAAGTGCCAAAAATCAATGCAAAGAACAGTGTTCCTTATCAACCAGGATATGTACCAATGGAAAAAAGAAAAGAAGTAGAAAGATCAACAGATACCTTAGTAAAATATTCTGATGCTGAATTAGCAGAGTTTAGAGATTTGATTTCAAAGAAATTAGAAGCTGCAAAAAAAGAATTGGTTTATTTACAAGGACTGATCACTCGTAAGGACGAAATGGGTGGTGATAATGACGATGCAAGATACATGACCATGGAAGATGGTAGTGTAAGCATGGAGCGAGAGCAAATGGGCCAAATGGCTAGCCGTCAGATCACTTTCATCGACCACTTGGAGAAAGCAATCATGCGTATCGAAAACAAAACCTATGGTATTTGTAGAGTAACAGGTAGATTGATTGACAAAGCACGTTTACGCGCTGTGCCTCATGCTACTTTAAGCTTAGAAGCAAAATTAGGTTATGTAAAAAATAGCAGCGATCAATAATCTTTTAAACGAGTAAATTGTTTGAACTAAAATAGACCTATTAAAAAACCCGATCATTGATCGGGTTTTTTGTTGCAATAAGTTTTTTATAAATCATTTTTCAGCATCAGTTGCTATCGCAACTTCTTATTTCACTTCCTGCATCTCAATTAATTTCTTGTAGTATCCGCCTTGTGTAAGCAAGGTTTCGTGGTTACCACGTTCTACGATTTCCCCTTTTTGTAAGACGATGATTTCGTCTGCGTGGCGGATAGTTGACAATCTATGTGCAATCACAATAGAAGTTCTGTTTTGCATCATATTATTAATCGCATCTTGTACTAGTCTTTCGCTTTCTGTATCTAAAGCAGATGTGGCTTCATCTAAAATTAAGATGGGAGGATTTTTAAGCACGGCTCTTGCGATAGTTAAGCGTTGACGTTCTCCTCCGCTTAGTTTACTGCCTCTATCTCCAATCATGGATTCGAATCCGCCTTCTTTTTTGATAATAAAATCGTAAGCGTTCGCAATCTTAGCTGCAGCAATAATTTCCTCCATGGTCGCGTCTGGCTTGCCTAATGCTATATTAGCTGCGATGGTATCATTGAATAAGATGGGCTCTTGTGTGACAATACTAATTAATTGTCTTAGGCTATGTAAACTATAATTTTTAATATTTTTTCCATCAATGTATAAATTACCTGAAGACACATCATGGAACCTTGGCACTAAATCGGCAAGTGTACTTTTTCCTGCACCAGAAGAACCTACTAAAGCAACGGAAGTTCCTTTTTTGATGGTCAATTGAATGCCATTCAAAATACTTGCATCTTGATATGCAAATCCTACATTGTCAAAATGAATACTATCTTCAAATCCATGCATTAAAATTGGGTTTGCAACTTCTTCTACTGTATTAGGTGCTTCTAAAATTTCATTCAATCTGTCTAGTGTCGCTGTGCCACGATTCACGTTATAAACTGCCTGGGATAAGGCTTTTGCTGGGTTGATGATTTGTGAAAACAACGCCACATAAGTAATGAATGATCCTGGAGATAAAATATCACCATTTAAAACAAGCTTACCACCAAACCAAAGTACACCACATAAAATGGAGACACCTAAAAATTCAGAAACAGGAGAAGCTAAGTCACGACGATATAAAATTCGATTCTTTAAATTAAAAATATCTTCCACCAAGCCATAAAACTGACCTTTCACTTTTCCTTCTGCATTAAAGGCTTTAATAATCCTCAAGCCAGATAATGTTTCTTCCATCTGAGATAAAATCTCTCCCCATTTAACTTGTGCTTTATTGGTATGTTTTTTTAGGCTACGACCTATGCGACCTACAATAAATCCCGCTAAGGGTAATAAAATGAAAACAAATATCGTGAGCTTGGTACTAATTAAGAATAAGAAAATTAAAATTCCAATAATCGTTAAAGGTTCTTTGATCAACCCTTCTAATGCACTAATGACGGAGCTTTCCAATTCTGCAATATCATTGGAGGCTCTACTTAAAATATCTCCTTTTCTTTTCTCCGTAAAAAAGCCAACGGGCAACTGTAAAATTTTATCATACAAAAGCTTGGAATACTTCTTAGTCACCATATTGCGGATAGGTGCTAAAAAATAAAATGCGAGGTATAAAAATAAGTTCTTGAAAAAGATGGATACAATAATAAATACACAGATCCATCCTAATGCATATGCTTCACCATTGGTCTTGATGATGTCTTGTAAAAACTGATAAATAAGGTCTTTAAGGTTGGCGCTATCTGTAACTGATACAGGGGTAAAACTTGCAAAATCATTGTTCTCAAAGATGAGGTCAAGAAATGGCGTGAGCATCCCCAAAGAAAACAAGCCAAAAAGGATAGATAGTAAGATAAATAGACCATACCAGCCCATATAGGTCTTGTATTCCTTGATATAACTTACTATGCGAAAAAATTTCTTCATAATTAAAACTATTCCCTCAGAATAATGAGCAAAGTAACTAATTTTACAGCGAATCAACGACTTTGATTATGGAAGAGGGAAAAAGACAGAAACAAGTGGCTGGTGCCATTCAAAGCACCATGAACGATATTTTTTTAAAATTGGGCTTGAACCATTTACAAGGCGGGATGATTTCCATCTCTACTGTGAAAGTGACCCCAGATTTATTAGAAGCTAGAATCTATTTAAGTTTATTTCAGGTGGAAGACCAGGAAGCCTGTTTTAAGAAGATCCAAGCCCAAGCCTGGGATATTAAAAAGCATCTACAGGCGGCCATGAAGCATCAATTACGACGTATTCCAGTATTG
>JBIKJM010000085.1:0-6558 GCA_044360985.1 Sediminibacterium sp.
TAGCTCTGTATAATGTGTCTTGGTACAAATCCTTCGCAGACTCGTGGTCCTTGGTTAGATTGATAGCAAATGGTCTTAAAAACTCCGCATTTTCAGTAAGTAATAGGCTAAATTCTGCGTTTGACATACAATTATGTTTAATGTTTGAGGACTAAAGTTAAACATAATAATTTGAGAATAGTGTCTTTTTGTTTAATTATTTTTAAAAAATATTAAACAAAACTATTCCGAGTCCATAAAATGACCCAAAAAAATCTATAAAGCATTGTAATAGAGCTACTTGGGAACAGCACAGATGTCTGGCATTCACATTAACCAAGGTAATGTTGTGAGGAAGGATGAGGAAGAATGGAGGTAATTTAAGGTTGTATTTTACCTTAAATATCTTGTAAAAAGGCAATCGTCTCAGACAAACTTCGCTTCAAATGGATATTTGGAGAGATTTTACCCTTGTACTCCTGGATCATTTGACCAGATAGAATAATCGGGATCTGCTGATTGATCGTCGCTAAATTGGTGAAGAATTTATCCAATTTGAAATTTCTTGCAGGCATGGTGATGTGGCAATACAAGTAATCTACTTTCTTGAATTCAGTTAAATATTTCAAGTCTACCATTGGCACATTGGTACCTAAATAATCTACATAAATACCTTTCTGCTTTAATAGGAAATGTACATATAATAAGCCTAATTCATGGTATTCGCCTTCTGGAAGGAACAACACGATTCGCTTAGTGTAAGTTAACAATGGCGTTAGACGCTCAATACCTAAAATGATTTTTTGACGTACAATATTAGTAGCCAAGTGTTCTTGTGCAGGGTTGATATGATTGGTTACCCAAAGAATTCCTACACGCTCCAAATAAGGGAATATAATTTCGTTGATCGCTTTTTCGATCCCTTTTTGTCCAATATATAAATCTAATTGACGCTCAAAAGCGACCATATTTAAACTAACCATTTCTTTGATCAAGGCATTCACCACGCGCTCTTTTTGCGCATCCAACTGGCTTAAGGCCATGATCTTCTCTTCCATCTGCTCAGAAGACATCTTGTCTATATGAGAGATCTTAAACCCGTATTTATTTAATAAGGAAACGTTTAAAATCACTTTCAATTCATCAGCAGAATAAGACCTGATATTGGTCTCAGTTCTTTGAGGTTGCAAGAAATTATAGCGCTGCTCCCATATACGAATGGTGTGCGCTTTGATCCCAGAAATTTTCTCTAAATCCTTGATAGTATAAGATGACATACTACAAAAACAACAATCTTGCGGAATAGTTCAAATTATTTTGAAATAAGTAATTTAAAAGCACTTTTGTCTAAGCATTAAGCTTATTTATAGACTTAAAGTAAACAAAACTACTTTTTTAACCCGCGCAAGTACTCTCCGTAGCCACTTTTAGCATATTTATCGGCTAAAACAAGCAATTGTGCCTTATCAATAAAGCCCATTCTAAAGGCGACTTCCTCAATACAGCCTATTTTTTGGCTTTGACGCTTCTCAATCACACGTACAAACTCACAAGCATCGGCCAAAGATTCAAATGTACCTGTATCCAACCAAGCAGTACCTCTGTTCATAATGCCTACTTGTAATTGCTTACGCTCTAAGTACACCTTGTTCACGTCTGTAATTTCAAACTCCCCTCTTGGAGAGGCAGGAATATTCTTCGCAATTTCAACCACAGAATTATCATAAAAATATAAACCAGGTACAGCGTAATTGGATTTTGGCGCCTTTGGTTTTTCTTCTAATGAAATTGCATTGTTATTTTCGTCAAATTCCACCACACCATAACGCTCTGGGTCATTTACTTCGTAAGCAAATACCGCAGCGCCATCTAAATCGTTAAAGGATTGTACTAGTTTACTAAAACCTGCACCGTAAAAAATATTATCTCCTAATACTAAGGCTACTTTATCATTTCCTACAAAATCCGCTCCAATCACAAATGCTTGTGCAAGTCCATTTGGCACAGCTTGAACTGCATAACTAAATTTGCATCCTATTTCAGCACCATCTCCCAACAATCTTTTAAATTGATCATTGTCTTCGGGTGTAGTAATAATCAATACTTCTTTAATCCCCGCCAACATCAATACAGACAAAGGATAATAAATCATTGGCTTATCATAGATCGGCATTAACTGCTTACTTATTCCTTTTGTGATAGGATACAATCTTGTACCTGATCCACCTGCTAATATAATTCCCTTCATACTATTTCTTTTAGTGTTTATGTTTTCGCACTTTATAAACTCGCCGCGTATTCTGCGAAGCTGCCTAATGTTTTGTCTTTTTCTGAAAATATTAATTCCGAGGTTGGTAATCTCCAATCAATATCTAAATCTTTGTCATTATACATAATACCCACTTCATTTCCTGGCTCGTAAAACTTATCTACTTTATAAAAGAAAGTAGCGTATTCACTTAATACCACAAATCCGTGCGCAAACCCAGCAGGCACATAAAATTGTTTATTATTATCCGCCGTTAATTCAATAGCAAAATGTTGTCCAAAACTCGGAGAACCTTTTCTTAAATCCACAGCCACATCTAATACAGCACCTTCTAATACTCTAACTAATTTTGCTTGAGCAGCAGTGCCTCTTTGCATATGCAATCCTCTTAAAACACCTTTAGAAGACCTGGATTGATTGTCTTGAACAAATTCAATCTCTAATCCTGAAGCTGCTTTAAAGTCCCTACTATTATAGGTTTCAATAAAATAACCACGCGCATCACCATGCACTTTTTCGTGTATAATAAAACAATCTTTCAATGGGGTCTGTTCTACTCTCATTATCTGTTCGTATACATTTCGTTATAGTATTGTTGATAGGCACCACTCGTTACATTGGTCAACCATTCCTCGTTGCTCAAATACCAGTCAATGGTTTCTGCTAAGCCTTGCTCAAAAGTAACAGAAGGTGACCATCCTAATTCCTTATTCAACTTGGTTGCATCAATCGCATAACGGCGATCATGCCCTGGACGATCTTTCACATAAGTAATCAAGCTTTCGCTTTCTCCTTTTGCTCTTCCTAATTTTTCATCCATTTGTGCGCACAATAATTTCACTAAATCAATATTGGTCCACTCATTGAAGCCACCAATATTGTAGGTATCTGCTCGCTTGCCTTGATGGAATACTAAATCAATTGCACGCGCATGGTCTTTTACAAATAACCAATCACGCGTGTATAAACCATCTCCATAAACTGGCAATGGCTTTTTAGTGATGATATTGTGAATGAACAATGGAATCAATTTCTCAGGAAAATGATTCGGGCCATAGTTATTAGAGCAATTAGAAATCACTGTTGGTAAATGATAGGTCTCACCATAAGCTCTAACAAAATGGTCGCTCGCAGCTTTACTTGCCGAATAAGGAGAATTTGGATCATACGGTGTGGTTTCAGTAAACAAGCCTTCCTTGCCTAAGCTTCCATATACTTCGTCTGTAGAAACATGGTAAAACAAATGATTTCTTTGATTGTCCCAAGATCCATCATGTGCATTTTCATAACTCAAATCATCCTTCCAAAACTCCTTCGCGGTATTTAACAAGTTCACCGTACCAATCACATTCGTGTACACAAAATCCAAAGGTGAAACAATGCTTCTGTCTACATGAGATTCTGCTGCTAAATGGATGACATCTGTGATAGCATGTTTTGCAAAAATATCCTTTAATGCGGCTGCATCTAAAATATCTGCTTTTACAAAATGATAGTTCTCTGCCTTTTCGATATCCTTTAAATTCTCTAAATTACCCGCATAGGTTAATGCATCTAAATTGAAGATCTGATAATCAGGATATGTATTGACAAATAAACGCACCACATGCGATCCAATAAATCCTGCTCCTCCTGTAATTAAAATGTTCTTTTTCATGGTCATTTATGAGGTCCAAAGATATTAATAACAAGATATATATTAGAAAGTAATTTGACCATAAATGCTTCATTAACCCAAGATTCTTACTACATTTAAATACTAAATGGGCAATATGATACAAAAGGAAAGATATTATGCATTGGATGTTTTTAGGGGTGTTACCGTGGCCTTGATGATTCTTGTAAACAACCCTGGTTCTTGGGGGCATATTTTTAGTCCTTTAGCCCATGCGAACTGGCATGGATGCACCCCCACTGATTTAGTTTTTCCCTTCTTTTTATTTGCTGTAGGTAATGCCATGGCCTTTGTGATGCCAAAATTTGAAAAAGGAACGCCGACTGATTTTTGGAAAAAAGTAGTTAAAAGAACGGTATTGATTTTCTTAATTGGGCTATTTTTAAATTGGAGTCCTTTTGTAAAATGGTCGGACGGACATTTAGTGGCAAAAACTTGGGAGAACATTCGCATTTTAGGTGTCCTGCAAAGAATCGCACTCTGTTATTTTTTCGCTTCCATTATAGTCTATTATGGAAAATCTAAAATGGCTTTCTATATTGGTGGTTTGATGTTAATCGCTTATTGGATCCTGAGTTTTTTATTGGGTAGCCAAGGTCATCCTTATAGTCTGTCTGGATTTTTTGGCAATGCGATAGATCAAACTATTTTAGGGGTGAACCATATTTACAAAGGCGAGGGCGTACCCTTTGATCCAGAAGGATTAATCAGTACCATACCTGCCATTGTACAAGTGATTTTTGGTTTTTTAGTGGGCGAATACATTCAAGCAAAGGGTAAGAGTTTTGAGATGCTTGCACAGTTACTATTAGCTGGTGTGGTATTGGTTTTAGCTGGATATATTTGGGACTTTAGTTTCCCTATTAATAAAAAAATATGGACCAGTAGTTATGTCTTGTATACTTCTGGTTTAGCCATCATTACAATAAGTGTGCTCATTTATTTATTAGAGTTTAAAAATAGCAAAGGGCGTTGGAGCCATTTCTTTGATGTGTTTGGCAAGAACCCTTTATTCATTTTTGTACTCAGTGGATTTTTACCAAGAGTACTAGCTTTACTAAGATGGGTAGATCATACAGACGAAAAAGGTGAGCCAGTCTACACTTCTGCCCTGCCTTGGTTTTACCAACATATTTGTAAAAATATTTCGAGCGATTTGCGTGTAGGCTCTTTTGTTTATGCAATATGTTTTATAGCCTTCTTTGCAGTACTTGCAAATATCTTAGACAAGAAAAAGATTTACATAAAAGTATAGGTGGACAAAAAAATTTACTTAAAAAGCCCTGCTGCTTTTTCTACACTTTCTGGTTTACCTACGTCTAATAATATGCCATCACTATGGTCATAAAAATGGATGGCATAGTGTTGTGCAATTTGTAAATATGCATCAATCAGAGAAAACTTGCCTTGCAGACTCAAGGCTTCAAAAAAATTAGCGTGCACAATTTGAATCCCACTAAACGCTTTGGGAACCGCCATGGAAGGGTCTTTTAAAGGATTAGCCCATTTCTCTTCGTTGGTTGTATTGTTCCTCCAGCCACATAAGGTGCCAGCTGTATTGAAAATTAAATTTCTACTTGTAGTACGATTGGTCACTGCTAAAGTGGCTACCATTTCTCCTTCAGACAAGGCATCAAAAGCATTATCTGCTTCCATCATCTTGCCTAAATCTAAATCGGTTAAGATATCTGCATTCATCACCAACCATTTTGCTTCATTTTCAAAATAGGCTTTCGCTCTTAATAATCCACCACCCGTTTCAAGCACTTCATCCGACTCGTCAGAGATGGTCACATTCGATCCCCATCCATTATTTTTTTCAACAGCATCAATTATTTGATCTGCAAAATGATGCACATTCACCACCACTTCGTAAATCCCATAATCTTGAAGGTATTCAATATTGCGTTGTAATAAAGACTTGCCATTCACCATCGCTAAAGCCTTAGGATGAGCATCTGTAAAGGGCTTCAGTCTAGTCCCTAATCCTGCAGCTAAAATCATTGCCTTCATAAAAAATTATTTTACCCAATTGGTTTGGTTGGTATGCGCTAAAACGACCTTTACTTTATACTTGTTCTTTAAATGTCTTGCAGTCTGTTCTGCAGCAAATACGCTTCGGTGTTGGCCACCGGTACATCCAAAATTAATTTGTAAGGATTCAAAATCTCTAGTTAAATAATTTTCAACAGTGATATCAATTAAATCCCAAACACTATTTAAAAAAGTGTTCATCTTGGTTTTTTGTTCTAAGAAATCTTGCACTGGCTTATCCAATCCTGAAAGTTTTTTATAGTCCTCAAACCTGCCTGGATTCAATATGCCGCGCATATCAAAAATAAATCCACCGCCGTTTTCTGTAGTATCCGAAGGCAATCCTTTTTTATAACTAAAACTATTTATGGTAATCACCAATGGTGTTTTTTCAGTGGCTTGTATTGGGGTAAATCTGTCCAATACTTCTTGACCTACCATCCATTTTAAAATACCTGCAAAAACTGGCGTGTCTTTATCTAAAGTATAGACTTCTAAAAAGCTTTTTAAATTTCTCAAACCCAATGGGATACTGGTTAAGAAATGCGCTTTACGTTCAAATAAGCCTCTAAATCCATATGCGCCCAAAACTTGTAACAGT
>JBIKJM010000086.1:0-6506 GCA_044360985.1 Sediminibacterium sp.
ATTCAAATTAAAAAGAAAAAATATGTCATTTACATTACCTGCATTACCCTATGCACACGAAGCCCTAGAACCACATTTTGATACATTGACCATGCAAATTCACCATGGTAAGCACCATCAAGCTTATGTTGAAAATTTAAATAAAGCAGTTGCAGGCACACCTAACGAAGGCAAAACAATCGAAGAGTTAGTAGCGGTAGCTGGAAGCATCAGCCCTGCTGTAAGAAACAACGGTGGCGGTCATTGGAACCATACTTTCTTTTGGAATAGTTTAGCACCAAATGCAGGCGGACATCCATCAGGTGATTTAGCTACAGCCATTGATGCTAGCTTTGGAAGTTTTGATGCATTCAAAGAAAAATTTGCTGCTGCAGGTATGACTCGTTTTGGAAGCGGATGGGCTTGGTTGATTTTAAAAGATGGCAAATTAGAAGTAAGTTCCACGCCTAATCAAGACAATCCTTTAATGGATGTAGCTGAAGTGAAAGGCACACCAGTCTTAGGCGCTGATGTTTGGGAGCATGCCTATTATTTGAAATACCAAAACAGAAGAGCAGATTATTTAGCTGCTTTTTGGAATGTAGTCAATTGGTCTGTAATTGCAGATCGTTTTGCTGCTGCAAAATAATTAAACACAAAAATGATACTGAAAACCGTCTCACAAGGGGCGGTTTTTTTGTTCTTTAATTCAACTGACTAAGGGACTGGGTCATAGCCATGTCCTCCACCTGGCCTGCATTTACCAAGTCTTTTTATGCCCAAAACAATCCCTTTGAGGGGACCATATTTTTGAATGGCTTCTGCAGTGTATTGAGAACAGGTAGGCGTGTATCGACACTTGCTTCCTCCTAAATAAGGGGATAAAGCGTATTGATAAAATCGGATCAATACGATAAATGGAAAGGCAACAATTTGCTTAAGCTTGTCCATATATGCGTTTTACCAATTGATTCAATATCAATTTCATTTTTGCATTGATCTCTATTTGTTGTAACACATTTTCTTCCATGTATAAAATAAAGATACTTAAACGCTTGTTTTGTAAGGATAGCGCTGCTTTAAAAGCAGGTAGTTCTAAACGATAGGCTTCACGTAATAATCTTTTTACACGATTGCGTTGTACTGCTTTTTTAAATTGTTTAGTGGGTGCACCTACACCTGCTTGTATAATAAGCGGTGCTGGATTTGCTGGATGCTCATTGGCAATATTTTCTAAGGTATAAATTAATCTAAGCGGCGAATTAGACATGGACTTGCCTAAAGCAAACAAATTTTGCATTTGCTTCCTGCTTTTTAATTTATCCTTTTGTTGATATGTAAAAATCTTTGCCAATGATGAATATTCTTGTTTACTATTTTATGGATGATGCATTAAAAAAGTCCACCCGAAAACGAGTGGACTTTAAAATTATAAGTTTCTACGAATAGAGATTAAATTATTTTAACCCTTTCTCGCTAGATACAGTTAGTTTCTTGCGTCCTTTCTTACGGCGACTTGCTAATACTTTACGACCATTAGCTGATTCCATACGCTTACGAAAACCATGAACTGATTTACGACGACGTTTATGAGGTTGGAATGTACGTTTCATAATATACTTTTTTTTGCGGGTTATTAGGATTATTCCTATCTGCCCTTGAGGTTTAATACTTTATATTCAAATCCGTTCTTATAGCAGTCACCATACCACTACCTGTGAAAGGACGGCAAAAATAGGGTTTTTTTTGAATTTTTAAGCTAAATCTGTGTGATTTGCCGCAATTTTTTGGCCAAAGAACAAACTTCCTTGTTCCTCAAAGCTGGTAGGATTGTCTGTAGTGAAAAACTGTAATTGACCATTTTTGCTACATTTCTGGTCCATTTCTGGATGATTTTGCAAATAGGTCGCTAAACTTTTTGCCACAATATCCCCTTGGGTCACCAATTTGACATTTTCTGGCAAGAAGCTTTGGATCTTTTTTTCCATTAATGGATAATGGGTACAGGCAAGCAATACAGTGTCTATTTGGGCCGATTGGGCAAATAGTTGGTCAATGTATAATTGTACAAAATAATCGGCACCTGGGCCGTCTTGTTGCCCATTTTCGATCAATGGCACCCACATAGGGCAGGCTTGTTGAAAAATGGATGCCTCTGGTGCAAATTTAGCTAATTCAATAGGATAACTATTGCTTTGAATCGTACCTGTTGTTCCTAAAATACCAAGGTGATGCGATGCGGAATAGCTGCCTAAAATTTCCGAACTAGGTCTGATCACACCTAATACCCTTTTATCTGGTGCAAGATGAGGCAAATCCAATTGTTGAATATTTCTAAGTGCTTTAGCTGATGCTGTATTACATGCTAAAATAACTAAGCTGCAACCTTGTTTAAAAAACCATTCTACTGCTTCCAAAGTATATTGGTATACCGTATCAAAAGACCTTGTACCATATGGCGCACGGGCATTGTCTCCCAAATAGAGATAATCATATTGAGGTAGTTGCTGCTTCAATTCTTTTAAGATGGTTAAACCACCATAACCACTATCAAAAACGCCAATGGGTGCTTGCATAAAATAAGTATTCCCTGATTTCGTAAAACTAATACACCCCGTTGTAAAACAACGAGGTGTATCAAACTATTTTTGTTAAAATACTATCCTTTTTTAGCTGGAGTCGCTGGTTTAGCGGCGCCACCAGTTGCAGCTTTGAAAGCTTCTTCGATGTCCTTAGGAACTGGAAGCTTCAATCTTAAAGCGACACGGATCGTTAAGTTATCAGCAATAGAAGGTTGAGCATAAGGAGACAAAGCGTCTGCCTTCAATACCAAATTGTATTTTTGCTCAGCAACAACTTCGCTTAAAGCTTGTGCAACTTTCTGTCTGAAAGGCAATAACAAGGCTTCTTGCTTTTGCTCCATCATTTGTTGTTGGTACTGTTGCCAGTTAATTAACTTGTATTTTAAACGATTTAAATCGTCAGTAGCCATTTGTAAGGCCTTTGGTCTTTTAGACAAATCAACAGAATCTCTTTTGTAGATACTATCTTTAACTTGGTAATCCTTTAAAGTGTAGTTGTACTCGTCTTGTAAAGAATCTTTAGCATAAGAGTTTAATACAGTATCTAGTTTTTCTTGGATACCAGGAAATAAAGCGATTACGCTTTGGTCATCAAAATAACCAATTTTAGTTTGTGCAATTGCACTGTTGCTGAAAGCACATGCCACTAACAAGATGGCTGCAAATAAAACTTTCTTCATGTCTATTGTTGTTTGTTTAATTATTTATTACTCCTAATTCTTTTAAAATATCGTCACTTTTATCCAACTTAGGGTCTGCAAATATAATGGTAATTCCTTCACTTTTATCTAAAATGAAGTCATATGAACGAGCGCTAGCCATTTTTTGTGCTGCATTATAGACCCTGTCTTGTATAGGCTTCACTAATTTTTGACGTTCCTTAAACAAATCGCCCTCATAACCGAATCGCTTTTTTTGCAAATCACGTAAGGCTTTCTCTTTCATAAACAACTCATCTTCACGCTTTTTTCTCAAATCTTCGGACAACATAAACTGCTCTGCTTCATAGTTTTTATACATTTTGTCCAAGGTCATCTGTTGCTCATCAATTTCCTGCTGCCACTGATCCCCCAAGGCTTTTAATTTCTTATCCGCTTCCTTGTATTCAGGAATCCTGTCTAAAATATACTTGGTATTGATTACTGCATATTTGGATTGTGCTTGTGCAGTAAAGGCTAAACTAAGAAGCAAAATACCCAGCAAAAACAATTTGGTATATTTCATAATGTTTGAGTTTATTAATTATAAATCAGTTAAATTATTCAGGTTCAAATCCTAACATAAATGTAAATCTAGCTGCATCCTTCAAAGAGTTGTTAGCATTTAAACGATCTAGACCAATACCATAATCAAATCCAAGTAATCCAAACATGGGCAGGAAAAAACGCATACCTACACCAACCGATCTTCTCAATTTAAATGGATTGTAATCTTTCATACTATACCAACCATTGGCTGCTTCAAAAAAGGTCAATGCATAAATGGTACTACTTGCTGCTAAACTTAATGGATACCTAAGTTCTACAGCATATTTATTGAAAATAGTGAACTTTTGTCTTGAAGATTGTTGATCAGGATTGATTTTTGGATTAGAGTTTTCATATACTGGGTAACCTCTTTGTGCAATGATATCAAAACCTAATAATGCAAACTGATTGCTTAAACCTGCATCACCCACTTGGAATCGTTCAAATGGAGAAATGGTTAAGTCAGAATTATACCTCCCTACAAAGCCATATTTTGCTGCAAACTTTAAAACAAATTGTTTGTTCCGTTCTTCGCCTGCAGGTTTACCTAATGGAACATACCATTCACCATTAAAGCGCCATTTATGGTACTCCAATAATTCATATGGATTTTGCTTGAAAGCAAAATTGGGATCAAACAAAGAATATGGTGGAGTTAATTGACCGCTCAATAAAAAAGTAGATCCTGTTCTTGGAAATAAAGGTTGATCTATAGAAGTTCTTTGTAATGCAATTCTAAGATTTAAATTATTCACAATCCCATTATCAAAATTAGGTAGATTAAATGGATCGATTGCATAGTCCTTTAAAGTATAACGTGTATAATTTAATCCCATACTTAAAGAGAAATAATCATCTGGCCATGACAGTTGACGACCAAAAGAAATGGTTGCACCAGTGGTCGAGATATACCTTGAATCTGCAGCATTGGGATCAAACATTCCAGTCACTTGATCAAAAGTTTGTCCAAATTTTGTATTGTAGACACTGAATGTTAAAGAATTTCGTTTGATGCCACCAAACCAAGGTTCAGTGAATGAAAAGTTTGTAGATCGAAAAGCTTTACCATTACTTTGAAAACGGATACTTAGTTTTTGGCCATCTCCCATAGGCAATGGATCCCAAGCAGACTTTTTGAAAATATTTTTTGAAGAAAAATTATTAAAAGTCACCCCCAAAGTTCCGGTCAATCCAATAAAACCTCCCCACCCAGCACTTAATTCTAATTGATCACTAGACTTTTCTTCAACCCCATAATTGATATCCACTGTCCCATCTTCAGGATTAGGAACTGGGTCAATTTTTATTTTTTCTTGGTCAAAATAATTTAATTGTGAAATCTCACGTTGAGAGCGTATCAACAATGTACGACTGAATTTATCTCCTGGCACTGTTCTGATTTCCCGACGTACTACAAAATCTTTTGTCTTTTCGTTACCAGCTATACGTATGGTCTTTATAGTTGCTTGAGGCCCTTCTTGTATTCTTACTTCGAAATCGATGGTGTCATTGTATACAGCAGTCTCAATGGGATTGATATTAAAGAACAAATATCCATCATCTTGGTAAATGCCACTAATATCTCCACCTTCTGCGGTAGTTGTTTTACCTAGTTTATTAAAGAACACTTCTCTGTTATAAATATCCCCTTTTTTAATATTTAAAATACTTGTCAAAACTGAATCAGGAAGTTTAGTATTACCTCTCCAACTGATGTTACCAAAGAAATACTTTCGACCTTCTTTGATCTGCATGTCAATATTTAAATGCCCCACAGCATTGTGATAAATGGTGTCTCTTTCAATCACTGCATCTCTAAAACCTAAAGAATTATAATAGTTCAATAAATTATCTTTACTCTCATCGTATTTTTTGACATCATATTTAGAGGATGAGAAACCAATTCTAGCGTATGGATTTAATATTTTTTTAGTTTTTGAAAAAGTAAGGTAGCCGCGCTCTTTTAAATATTGATCAAAAGAATATGGCGTCGTCTTTACAATGGCAGGCTTGTCATTCACTGGGAACAGGGTTAAGCGAGATTTTTCGTGAATCTCTTTTAAGCTTTTCTTTAATTTAGTTTCTTCAATTAGGTTGCCCCCAAAATTGATATTGTTAATTCTAACTTTTGGACCTTTGGTTACAATAAAATCAAGCGCCAATTGATTTTTACGAACCGAGTCTTTAGTTTCTTTGATGCGAACAGATGCATCTTGAAATCCTTTTTCTGCATAGAATTTTTTTATACCCTCAATTGCAGTGATGCGCATATTATCAGTCACAACCCTATTTGGTGTTAATCCTGTTTTCCCAGAAAGTTCTTCTGTTTCGGATTTTTTAACTCCTGTAAAATTGAAGCGGGCCAATCTTGGCCTTTCAACCACATTTATTTCAACATCTATTTCGTTCCCTTTAACATCGGTTAGATAAACACTTACATCACTAAAATAATTTTGATCCATTAATTTACGAATGGCTTTCGCAAAATTATCCCCCCCTGGCAAGGATACCTCGTCTCCCTCATTTAACGTGGATAAGGAGAGCAATAAGCTTTCATCAAAAAATTGATTGCCTAGCACTTTAACTGAACGAATCTTATACTTAGAAGGTGTTTTTTGATTTAAGATACCAAGCAACTTAACATTGATCTGGCTAACTGAGTCTTGACCTTTTTGGTCTTGAGCAAAACTAGAGATGG
>JBIKJM010000087.1:0-6501 GCA_044360985.1 Sediminibacterium sp.
ATGCCAGTTAAACGTTGCAATCTTAATTCTAAAATTGCTTTCGCTTGGATCTCTGAAATACCCCATCCTGCTGTGATTAAAGCCTCTTTAGCTGCATCAGGATTGGCAGAATTTCTAATTAAACGAATCACTTCGTCTAGGTGATCTAAGGCAATCAAATAACCTTCTAAAATATGTGCACGCTCTTCGGCTTTTCTTAGTTCAAATTTAGCACGACGAATCACTACTTCCATTCTAAAATCAACGAACTCTAAAATCAAATCTCTTAGGTTCAAAATTCTTGGACGACCTTTTACCAACGCCACATTGTTGATACCATAACTGGTTTGCAATTCTGTGAATTTGAATAATTGGTTAATGATCACCTGTGCCACCGCATCTTTACGTAATTCAATTACAATACGGGTTCCCTCACGCTTATTACTTTCATTGTTAACATGTGTAATACCTTCCACAACTTTATCTACTACCAACTGACCAATACGATCTGTTAAGTGATCACGATTCACTTGGTAAGGAATTTCATTGATCACAATCATCTCACGACCATTGGCTTTTGTTTCTACATTGCATTTTCCTCGTAATACCACACGACCGCGGCCTGTCATCAAACCTTGCTTCACGCCTTCCATGCCATAAATCACACCACCTGTAGGAAAATCGGGTGCTTTTACAATGGCAATTAATTCTTCGATCGTAATATCTTTATTGTTGATGTATGCAATACATCCATCCACTACTTCATTCAAATTATGTGGCAACATATTCGTTGCCATACCCACTGCAATACCAGATGAGCCATTCACTAAAAGCTGTGGAATCCTTGTAGGTAGTACACTTGGCTCAGATAAGCTATCATCAAAGTTCAATTGATAATCCACGGTATCTTTCTCCAAATCATCCAACATCGCTTCGGAAATCTTTTGTAAACGCGCTTCCGTATAACGCATTGCTGCCGGTGGATCACCATCTTGGTTACCAAAGTTACCCTGTCCATCTACCAATCTATAACGCATGGTCCACTCCTGTGCCATACGCACTAAAGTATCATAAATTGCGGTGTCACCGTGTGGGTGAAATTTACCCATCACTTCTCCCACAATACGTGCAGATTTTTTATAAGCTTTATTGCTATTGTTTCCTAACTCATGCATTGCAAACAAAACACGACGGTGAACAGGTTTAAAACCGTCACGCACATCGGGCAAAGCACGACCTACAATCACAGACATGGAGTAGTCAATGTAAGAGGTTTTCATTTGCTCTTCGATGTTGACTCTTATCACACGATCATTGTCTTGGGTCTGTTCCAGACCTAAATTTCCACCTAAATTTTCTTCCATATTTTTTGTTTCTTATAGTCTATTTCCTGTGCCCAAAAAGACCCAGGATATGAACCATTACGAAGATACCTTTTTGACCTCTTTTTTATGCTTAAAATCAGTATTAATTTACACAATTTTATCCACAGTATTTGGTATTTAATACTAACTTTAACCCATACATTTATAACCACTTATACATTCAACAATGGGCCAAAAAATCCTCATTATTGGAGCTGGCAAATCTGCCACAGTTTTAATCCAATATTTACAACAAAAAGCGGTTGAAAATGACTGGTATATTGTACTAGCAGACGGAGACGAAGCAACGGCTAAAAATAAGTGGTATAATGCCCCCAATGGAACTGCCCTTGGTATCGATATCAAAAATGATTTTAATCGTCAAAATTTGGTTCAAAAAGCGGATATCGTGGTCTCCATGCTGCCTGCTCACCTACATTTTTTAGTGGCTAAAGATTGCTTGGAATTTGAAAAACCATTGTTTACAGCATCTTATGTAGACGATAATATGCGTTCCATAGCTGCACAAATTGAGTCAAAACAACTTTTATTCCTCTGTGAAATGGGTTTAGACCCCGGAATTGACCATATGAGCGCGATGGCTATCATAGATGAGATTCATGAAAAAGGAGGCAAAATTACTAGCTTTAAATCGCATTGTGGCGGATTGATTGCACCAGAAAGTGATAACAATCCCTGGCATTATAAGATTAGCTGGAACCCTAGAAACATCATTTTAGCAGGAAAAGCAGGAGCGATATATTTAGAAAATGGTGTTACAGTCAATAAAAAATATCCTGAAATATTTGATCAAGCGCCGATCGTACAACTACCTAGTATTGGCGATTTGGCCTATTATCCAAATAGAAATTCCTTGTCTTATATCGACACTTACAACTTACATGGTGTCAACAATTTTGTGCGCACTACCCTTCGCTATCCAGCATTTTGCACAGGCTGGAATGCCATAGTACAATTGGATTTAACAAATGAGACGGAAATTAGTTTAGCACCAAATACCATTGTTAAAGATTGGTTTAATAGTCATATTCAACAAAATGGATTAGAGGCAGTCTTGATGAAATTTAATCAAGATGCACAGATAAAAGAACAACTTGAATTCATTGGATTGTACGAGTCTACTTCAATTCCAGCTCAATTCAATTCCAATGCAAGCATCTTACAATGGTTGTTAGAAGATAAATGGAAGCTAGCAGCTACTGACAAGGATTTGGTCGTGATGTTGCACGAAATTGAATATAGCATTGGTGATCGTCATTTTAAATTAGATAGCAGCATGGTACTAACTGGAAAAGATGCCATCCATACCGCCATGGCAACCACAGTAGGTTTACCATTGGCCATGGGTGTATGCGCCTATTTAAAAGGAGAGATTCAAATGACAGGATTGCATATCCCAATTGATGCAAGAATTTATCAACCTATCTTAAAATGCTTAGCAGAAGAAGGGATTATTTTTGAAGAAACATTGACTGCATATTAATTGCAAATCAATCTTTTTTATTCAGCATCCCATTCACTTCCCATTCAAAATCTAATTGGCGTTTATCCAAATTGGCTGCGGCTACTTTGACAACCACTTTATCCCCCATATTGAATTTACGTCCCGACCTAGAACCCACTAAAGCATAGTCTGCTTCAATTAATCTAAAGTCATCAAATTTAGACAAGCTTGCAATAGACACTAGGCCTTCACATTTATGCTCCACTGTTTCCACAAAGAAACCGAAACTTGCAACTCCGCTAATGATGCCTTCGAAACTATGTCCCAAATAATCACGCATGAATTCGACTTGTTTGTATTTATTGGCAGCACGCTCTGCTTCCATTGCTGCTCTTTCGCGCATGCTACAGTGTGCACATTTTTCTTCTAATCCTTCGTCATTCATGGCATTGCCCATTAAGACACTTTGTACGATTCTATGTACAAGTACATCAGGATACCTGCGTATTGGAGATGTGAAATGACAATAGTGCTCAAAGCCTAGTCCATAGTGGCCAATATTGTTAGTGGTATACACCGCTTTTGCCATGGTACGAATACCCAATTGTTCTAATACATGTTGCTCAGGTTTGCCTTTTGACGCCAACATTAAATTGTTAAAGCTATGCGCAATATGATCGGGAGAATCAATATTAAAAGGGTATCCATGCTTTTTAGCAAATACCACAAATGGATTTAATTTATCTTCGTTAGGTTGGTCATGCACACGATAAGGAAAAGGCAGGACTTCTTTTTTTACTTTCACATTGCCCATTTTTTCTGCAATCAATTGATTGGCTTTTAACATCAATTCTTCGATCAATTGATGAGATGCTTTGCTTTCTTTTACAGTGATACCAATTGGTTTTCCATTAGCGTCTAAAGTAAAACGAACTTCTTGTGAAGAGAAATTAATCGCTCCATTTTCGAAACGTTTTTTTCTCAAATTTTGGGTATAGTCATGCAGCCATAAAATTTCTTCCTGATGGTCTCCTTCTTTGGTTTCTATAATTGTTTGCACATCCTCATAAGTAAATCGACGATCAGAAAAGATGACTGTTTTGCCATACCAGGTGTGTACAATCTTTCCTGCAGCATCCACTTCAAATGTAGCTGAGAAAGTTAATTTTTCTTCCTTAGGTCTTAATGAACACAATTCATTCGAGATTCTTTCTGGTAGCATTGGATAAACACGATCAGGTAAATAAACGGATGTAGCCCTCTCATAAGCCGCTTTATCCACTGCCGTACCTGGTTGCACAAAATGACTTACATCGGCAATGTGCACGCCAATTTCAATATGTCCATTCTCTAAATGTTGAAAAGAAATGGCATCATCAAAGTCCTTTGCATCCACAGGGTCAATGGTGAATGTCAAGACTTTTCGGTAGTCTTTTCGTTTTGCAATTTCATCGGGTGAAATTTTATCAGATAAAGTTTTAGCAAATGCCAACACTTCCCCGTCAAATACCAACGGGAATCCAGATTCTGCCACAATCGATTTCATGGCCATATCATTCTCCTTCTCTGGTGTAAATATTTCTAGTACTTCGCCTTCTGGTTTTTTATTTGAATTTTCCCATTTGGTCAATTGTACAATCACTTTATCCCCCGTCTTAGCCCCTTTTAATTTATCCATTGGGATATAAATATCTGGCATAGGATGTATGGTATTGGGTAAAAAGAAAGCATGGTGTTGCATGATCTGCATGGTACCTGAAAAAGAAACTTGTTTTCTTTTTACAATCTCCATCACCTTTCCTTCTTTTTTACCAGAGCCCTGTCTTATTTTGGTAATTTTAACACGGACTTCGTCTCCTTTAAGTGCGGTATTAAAATCGGTTGGGAAAACTAAAATGTCTTGTTCTAAACCTTGTACGATTATAAAACCCATACCAGATTTAGCAATGTCTAATACCCCTATATACGTTGTTGTTAAATGGGTCTGTTTTGTAGTTGTTTTTGACTTCTTCTTGTCTTTTTTACTGTTCATTTGTTTGTTGATGATATTGTGCTACAAAATCAATGACCAATTGATTAAACTCTGTTGCTTGATTAAATAGAAAAAAGGGTTTGATAGGAAGTACATACAATGGAATATCATTTAATTCATTGGAATACTTCACCAATCTTACCGCATCTTTTTCTGTGGTAAGGATGAGCTTACTCTTTGCGTTAATCTGTTCAAATTTATTGCGTATCTCATTTAAATCTTCAATAGAAAAAATATGATGATCGCTGTAACTTAATTGATAATAAGTGTGTGTGTTTTCGTGTATATAATTTTTTAAAGGAATGGGGTTGGCGATACCGCAAACCAACAAGACCTCATCTCGCATGGTTAATACCCATTGGTCAGATGGGTTGTAAATATGGTAAGGCGTCTCATAAGCGATCGCTGTGAAAAATACAGATTGATGTTGCGCTGGATACAACTTTTCCAATACGGCTGCTTTATCATCCTCAGTCATATCTAAAGGACATTTAGTCACCACAATGATATTGGCACGTTTAGCTGATTTTCTTTCATCTCTTAAATCTCCTGTTGGGAAAAAGAAATCATCACAATACAGGTTATCGTATTCGGTTAAAAGAATACTAAAATGTGCATCAATCTCACGATGCTGAAAAGCATCATCCAGTATAACAGTTTGTAAATCTGGGATGTCTTGAATTAACTGAGGAATGGCTTCGATACGTCGCTCTCCTACTGCCACTGCTACATTTGGAAATTTCAAATGAAACTGCATCGGCTCATCCCCAATTTCTAAAGCAGTGGATTGCTCCCCCGCTAATGCATAGCCTTTTGTTTTTCGTTTATAGCCTCTACTTAGTGTAGCTGTTTTATAATCGTTAGAAAGAATGGATAATAAATGCTCTACCATGGGTGACTTTCCTGTACCACCTAAAGAAAGATTGCCAACACAAATAATAGGGAGATTAAAATGAACTGATTTTAAATATTTTTTGGCGTACATCCAATTGCGCAATGTAACAATCCAGCCATATACAATAGCAAAAGGTAAGAGCAGTACTCTAAAAGATTTTAAAAAAAGATTATTCAAATTCATAGGTATTCCACGGCGTGATACAACTAGATAAAGGTACGTCAAATTCGTTGGTATCAGTGAAATTGTCCATCGGCTCAAAGTAAGAAACACCTATTTTTTGCATCCATTTACTTGCTTTTGCTAAGTAGCGATCATAGTAGCCCTTGCCATAGCCAACACGATGTCCTTTTTGATCAAAACCCAATAAAGGGACTAAGATGGTATCAATCATATTTGGCGATACTTGATTAAAAGGTAAAGGTTCTTGAATACCAAATGCATTCAACTGCAAGGTTTCTGTTTCAAAATAAAAATCCATTTGATTTTCTTTACTATCAACAATAGGATAACAAAACTTAATAAACGGGTACAAGGTCTTGATGTACTTTTCGAATAACAAGGTATTGGGTTCGTTCTTATGCGCTAGAGGATAAAAGCTAGCAAGGATTTCGGTGCTCGACCAATCAATTCGCTGAAATTGAATCAGTAATAAATCATCCAATTTCATGCATTCAGCATCATTTAGTGCAGCTCTTTGTTGGGATAATATGTTACGCGCTTCGGCTTTAGTTATATGCATTCAAAAAAACTAAAAATGGTGGCA